>NZ_AUTI01000149.1:0-9307 GCF_000497995.1 Pseudoalteromonas sp. TB25 | reverse complement strand
TAGCCATTAACGCTGACACGACCTTGCTCAATATATTTATCGGCTTCGCGGCGTGAACAAAATCCTGTTTCACTAATAAATTTATTTAAACGTTTTAATTCGGTCATGGCACTTATAGCGTAGTAATTTTTAAGGCGAGTAGTGTAAACCACCCACACTATTTTTTCGCCCCTAATTTAAAATTTATAGGTGTTTAAGCATTAATTCTTGCTTTCGTTAATTTACGCCATACAAATTCAAGCGGGCCTTGGTTAAAATAGCGGCTGTATATAAAGGTAAATATGAGCTGCAGTGCAACTAATGACGTTGCAACTAACCAGTAGTCAATACGATCAAAATTGAGCACCCAGTGTGTAAATAGCACTTTATATAACAACAGTTGTATGAGTGTTTGGCTAATATATAAAGTAAATGCTAAGCGCCCCGCTTGTTGAATAAGCGTGCCAACGTGTGCGCTGTTATTGCAAAATTTAACAATTAAATGAATATACAGCGTAGCCATACCTAACGCCGCAAACATATTTATAAATTCTTGCACCCCATATCCTAAGCTGCCATTAAGCTGTGATGCATAAAGCCTGATTCCACAAAAAACAAGGGTCATTGCACCGCAAACTATTAATTGCTGAGTCGTTAAGCCTTTACTAAAAACGTCTTGTTTATATAAATAAATGCCAATGAGCATAAGGCCCACGCACATCCACATTGTCATTATTGGCACCATAACAAGCATTAACGTGTTCATAGCAAGGTTACTAATAAAGTAATCAATATAGTGTGGGTTATATAATTCAATAAACTGTGCTGTATCGCGGTAAATTATTTCATCGGGTACGCTAGATATAACAAGTAAGGTAATCACAGCCGACAACAAGGTAAATGCAAACCCTCTTTTTAAAAGTACGTTGCTATCACTTTCTAAATATTTAATAACAAACCAGCCAGATACACCGTAAACAAATAAAATATCACCGGCCCAAAGTAAAAAACCATGCGCTAAACCAAAGAGGATTAACCAATAGAGCCTGCTTTTTATTTGCACTTCAGACTTGTAACGCTCCCACTGAATGTAAAGCCCAGCACCAAAAAGCAAACTAAACAGCGTTCTAAAACGCCCGTCTACAAACACGCTGCTAAGGGTGTGAATAATTGAGTCGCTAACAGGAGGATTAGTTAAGGAGGAATACCCATATTCAAAAATGCCGAAGGCGTAAGCATTCATGTAAACGAGGCCAAGCACGGCAACGCCGCGAATAAAGTCCATATTATAATTGCGCATTAAAGCTATTATCCGTTAAATATTATTCTTATAACTGTCAGCCCAATCGACTGACTGCTGGTAAAGTGGAGGTAGTATAGCACTGTCAATATTCAACAAAAGTACAGCTTGTTCAAGTGCCCACCAGCTTCCTGTTTCATATGCTTTAACAACGTTTAAAATATAATAAAGTGTGTTTTTGTCCCCTAATAATGCCGTTTTTATTTCATCAGGGAAAGGTAGCTTTTCAACAAGCAAGCTCATTGGTTGATCAAGGATTGCATCTAGCAGTGAAAATAATCCTGTTAAAAATGCTTCGCCTGACTGACTTTTATTAACCTTTTTTGCCACAAGCTCACAAAAACGAGCACGTACAACACACACTTGCATTAGCTCTGCAGGTTTTTTACCCGCTGTATGAGCAGTAACAATAAGGCTCACAAACTTTTTAAGGCGTTCATGCCCTAAATACACAAGCGCTTGCTTAAGTGATGATATTTCGCTTTGTATAGGAAAAACACCACTGTTAATTAAACGCAGCAATTTATATGCAAGTGCAGCATCAAGCTCAAATAGTCCAGATATAGTTTTTATATCTGGACTTGTTTTCATTATTTCGGCGTAAATAGCGACAACTAAACCATAGTTATAGTCAATGTCGTTTTGTTTTATCATGGTGGGTTTTGCAAAAAAATAGCCTTGAAAATAATCAAACCCCATATCAAAGGCTAGCTTATAGTCATCTTGTGTTTCTATTTTTTCGGCTAGTATTTTTATTTGTTTATGCGCTTGTAACTTAGTAACTATGGGCTGTATTTCGCTAAGAGGTGTAATTGCAATATCAAATTTAATGAGCTTCACAAGCTTTAAAAAACGATCCCATTGTGGTTTATATACAAAATCATCGAGCGCGAGTTTGTAGTTACTGTGAAATAAACCTCGGCATAGCTCATAGTTATCGTCGGTAGGTTCTATGGTTTCGAGCAGCTCAATCACAACGTCTTGACATGGTAAGAAAGCACATAAATCGAGTTTTAGTGATTCTGGTCCTATATTAATAAGCGCTTTTTTGCCTGATGTAATATGGCGTGTACCTAAATTTAATTGATTTTCCATAATAAGCCTTGCTGTTGCTTGGCCTTCTGCAATATCTGGAAAATAATTTTTTGGACTATCACGAAAAAGTAGCTCATAGGCTACTACTTTTTTACTTCGATTGAATATTGCTTGCCTTGCAACAAATACAGACACATTACCTACTTCTTAGCTTTTATATAATACTAAGTAATTAAACCCTAAGCAGGTAGATTTGTCACTAAACTTTAAAGTACAGAAACGATTTACCGGTATAAGGTTGTTATATAATCAGTTGCCACTTGTGGCCACGAAAAACGCATTTGCTCTGCGCTGTGCTTAATTTTATGCCATCTTTTAGGATTTTGCTTTTTAATTAAGAGAGTTTCGTCTAAACAGCTAATTAAATTACGCGTTTGCGTTGCCAACGTGTCTCCATTAAAGCTAAAACCATTTTCGTGGTGTTTAACAGTATCTTTTAATCCGCCAACACTGTGTACTAAACACGGTTGCCCCGCTCGCATTGCTAGCATTTGGCTAATACCACACGGTTCAAATGAGCTTGGCATTAAAAATAAGTCACCTAATTGATACATTAAATCGCCAACACCTTGCCCATACCCCTTCAAAAATAAAAGATTGGAATTACGCGCCATTGCTTTGGTAAATATGCTTTCGAGCTCTTTGTCACCCGAGCCGAGAATAATAAGTCTGCCATTATGTTCATTAATTAATTGGCACACTTTATCAATAGTTAAAACCCCATTAACCTGCTGGCACAATAACAACACTTTTTGCTCAGTAAGACGGCCAACGCTTGTAACTAATGGACCGTTATTAACCGTTGCTTTAAATTGCTGTAGTCGTTGGTGGGCAATATAGTAGCCACTTTGTAACTGCTCGCTATTTGCCATCCAAGTAAATAAAGTGTTCTCTGCTTGGCTATAAAAATCAGCGAGAGTTGCTCCTTCAAGTGCATTGCTTGGATATTCGCAGCCATTTAAAATACCAACAAGCTTGCCTTGGCTTGCTGCATTTTGCAGATCTTGCTCAAGCCCTTCGCCACCAAAAAAACCATGTTCGTAATTGCTAGGTTCAAGAACCTCTTGGCTGTAAGTTGGCGATACAACATGTATTTTATCGCATAGATTTATTGCACTGCGCATAGGATTAAAACAATGAGGGTAACGCGGGTCGCATAATTGCTGGCCATTATAACTAAGTGATGGAAACCACGCCTCTAAGCTTGAATCATCATGTTTGAAAGGCCTTATCCCTTGCAGTGCAATATTATGCACTGTGAAGGCAATAGGTAAGGTATTAAGTGAGCTATAACGTGGCTCAAACTTAAGTAAAACTGCAACGCAGGCACTGTGCCAATCATGTAAATGCAGCGCTGTAGGGCGCTTTAATACACCTTGTAATAACGCTTCGCAGACGGCTGCGTTAAATAGAGCAAATTTAGTCGCATCAGTTGCAAAAGGCCTCCCCGGTGCATCATTACAATATACACTGCCTGATTCACTAAATAACGGGTGGCTAATAACAATTTGGCTTACATTATTTTCGGCTTGTTGTACTTTAAAAATGGTTAATACATGGGGTTGAGCATTAAATGCAACGGTTACTTCACCTATATAAATACGCTCAAGCGGCTCAAACCCGTAATCAGGAATAACAACATCAACCGTTATACCTTGCTTTGCAAGAGCCTTAGGTGCATCGCGTACTACATCTGCCACACCGCCTACTTTTGCGCCTGGTAACGCGTCATTTTCTGCTGCAACCATTAATACATGCATTAATTTATTATTTCCTTTAAACCTGTGTGAGCTTGCTCACAAATGAGCAAGCTATGTTGTCGTGCTTATCTAACTTGTTGTTACGCTAGCTTTTTATTTTCTCGCGCTTGGCGTTCTAACTTTTTTGCAAGCTCAGTGAGCATATCACGTGTAACAAGAACGATACCTTTTTTAGATACCCTAAAGCCGTTTTCTTCATCTGTTTTTTTGTCAAAACCGATTTCAAGACCAGCCGGTATTTCACAGCTTCTATCTATTATTGCGCGTTTAATTTTACAACCTCGGTTTATAACCGCACCGGGTAAAATAACCGACTGCTCAATAGTACAAAATGAGCGAACGTGAACGTTAGAAAACAACAGGGATTTTCTAACCGCAGAGCCCGAAATAATACACCCACCCGAGACTGTTGAGTCTAAAGCCATACCACGTCTATCTTCATCATCAAAAATAAATTTAGCAGGTGGTAGTTGCTCTTGATAAGTCCATATTGGCCACGTTGGATCGTATAAATCAAGTTGTGGCTCTGGCATTACCAGTTCCATATTAGCTTCCCAGAACGAGTCAAGCGTACCTACATCGCGCCAATAAGGTTGCCCTTCTTGGTTTGGATCTCTAAATGGGAAAGCAAATACATTATGCTCTTCTATAATCGCTGGAATAATATCGTGACCAAAATCGCGTCCAGAGCCTTCATTTTCAGAATCTTTTTTAAGTTGCTCAAACAAAAATTCAGTATTAAAAATGTAGTTCCCCATTGATGCTAAACATGTACCTGGCTTGCCGGGTACGGAGCTCGGCATTGCTGGTTTTTCATCAAAACGACACACTCTATTTTCTTCATCAACGGTCATTACACCAAACGTGTCTGCGGCTTCCTCTACTGGAACTTCAATACAACACACAGTCATATCTGCGCCTTTTTGCACATGTTCAGCCAATAAAGCACCATAATCCATACGGTACACATGATCTCCAGACAAAATCATCACATATTTAGGAAGCTCGTGACGAATAATATCTATGTTTTGAAAAACAGCATCTGCGGTTCCACAATACCAATCATCACCTTGGCGCTGAGATGCAGGTAGTATTTCAACCGACTCTCCTAGCTCTTTTTTAAAGTGCCCCCATGCGCGGTTTACATGGCGTATTAATGAATGTGATTTATATTGTGTAGCAATACCAACACGTCTCACACCCGAGTTAATGCAGTTTGATAGTGGAAAATCGATAATTCGATGCTTACCACCAAAGTAAACTGCTGGCTTTGCTCGCCAATCGGTTAACTCATGCAGGCGAGAACCGCGACCGCCTGCCAGTATTAACGCGTAAGTTTCTCTGGTTAGGCTACTTATGTAGCGATTTGCATAATTAGGCATAATACTCTCTCCATTTAGTCTAGGCTGTTAGTGGCATGGCTTTTAGTTGTCGTTAAGTCTGTTTCACTAATATTGAGGGGTTCTAAATGCCAAATATCTTCACTGTATTGGCTTATGGTTCTGTCACTTGAAAACAGTCCACTGGCTGCTGTATTTAAAATACTCATTTGTGTCCAGTAGGTCTGATCTGCGTAAGCTTTATCAACTTCTTTTTGAGCTGCTACATAACTTTCAAAATCGTGAGCAACAAGCCATGGATCGTGCGGGCTCTTAATTGCATTTGTTATGTCGTCAAATAAGCATGGCTCAAATAAATTAAAATGCCCGCTCTCGAGTAATTGCATCACATTCTTTAAATCGCTATTTTGCGATATTAAATGCTCTGGATTATAACGTGATTTAATATCGTCAATTTCGTGCGCTTGTGCGCCAAACAAAAAGAAGTTATCAGCACCAACAGCATCTCTAATTTCAATGTTTGCGCCATCCAGCGTGCCTATTGTCAATGCACCATTCATCATAAATTTCATGTTGCCAGTACCAGACGCTTCTTTGCCTGCGGTAGATACTTGCTCTGAGAGGTCGGTTGCAGGACAAATAACTTCCATTGCGGTTACGTTGTAATTAGGTAAAAATGCGACGCGTAAATATGGTGCAGCTTGAGGGTCTTTATTTATAACCTCTACCACGTTATTAATAAGCTTAATAATTTTTTTAGCCATGTAATAACCTGGCGCTGCTTTACCACCTAATAGAACACAACGAGGAACAAGTCCTTGGGTATCCCCACGGCGAATACGGTCATATAAATGAATCACATGAAGTATGTTTAATAGCTGACGTTTGTATTCGTGGATACGTTTTACTTGTACGTCAAACATCATTGATACATCAAAATCGATATCGCAGCGCGCCTTAACTAAATCAACTAAACGTTGTTTGTTTTCACGTTTAGCATTTTGCCACTGCTCATGAAATGCCTTGTTGTCATAAAAACGACGCAGATCACTAATTTTTGAAAAGTTTTTAACCCAATCATGGCCAATTTTTTCACCAATTAATTCACTTAATACTGGATTACAATGCGCGAGCCATCGACGAGGCGTTACACCATTTGTTTTGTTATTAAACTTATCTGGCCACAATGCATAAAATTCTTTAAATAATCCCGCTTTTAACAGTTCAGTATGAAGTGCTGCTACGCCATTTACAGAGTAACTACCTACAATAGCTAAATAAGCCATACGAATTTGCGGCTCATCACCCTCTTCAATCAGTGACAATGCACGTTGCTTTTCAACATCTCCCGGCCATTGCTGTGCAACTTGTGCTAAAAAGCGTGCATTTATCTCGTAAACTATTTCTAAAATGCGTGGTAATAATTTTGAAAACAACGAAACAGACCATTTTTCAAGCGCTTCAGGAAGTAGCGTATGATTTGTATAGGCCATGGTTTTAGTTGTGATTTGCCACGCATCGTTCCAATTTAATTCGTAATCATCAATTAAAATACGCATTAGCTCTGCAACAGCAATACTTGGATGCGTGTCGTTTAACTGAAAAACATGAAAATCAGCAAAGTCACTAAAGCTCTCGCCATGTTGAGAAACCCACTGATCAACTACGTCTTGAATACTCGCCGATGATAAAAAGTATTGTTGGCGCAATCTAAGCTCTTTACCATTTTCGCTGCTGTCATTTGGATACAGCACCATGGTGATCTGTTCGGCTAGATTTTTTTGTGCGACGGCTTCTGAATAACTGCCCGCATTAAATTCGGTTAAATTAAATTCATCTGTTGCTTCTGATTTCCATAAGCGTAGCGTATTTACAATATTGTTTTTATAACCTGGGACAGGTACATCGTAAGGTACAGCTAATACATCTTGTGAACTCATCCATTGACGATGCTCTCGGCCGAATTTATCTGTGTAACTTTGCACGTAGCCACCAAACTTCACACGTTTTGCATGCTCTGGCGCGCCTAGCTCCCATGGGTGCCCTTCGCGCAGCCAGTTATCTGGTTGCTCAATTTGGTTACCATCTTTAATTGATTGGTTAAACATGCCGTATTCGTAACGAAGGCCATAACCAATGACAGGTAACGCTAGACTTGCACAGCTATCTAAAAAACAAGCAGCTAGGCGGCCTAAACCACCGTTACCTAAACCTGCGTCGTGCTCGGCGTCTTCAATTGTTTCTATTGTTGTGCAGTATTCTTGTAATGCAGCAGCAACTTGGTCGTCTAAATCTAGGTTTAGTATTGCATTACCCAGCGCACGTCCCATCAAAAACTCAAGAGAAAGGTAAACCGTTTTGCGGCGTTTCTCTTGCTTAATTTGTTGATTCGTTTCTCTGCAGCGGGCCACAAGTCTGTCGCGAATAGTAAGCGCTAATGCGTGATACAAATAATGCTGCGATTCACCCACCTTATCTCGGCCGAGGGTATAATAAAAATGCCGTGTTAAGTCATCTTTAAGCGTACTTTCATCAATAACGGGCCCTTCTTGCCAGCCCTTTACTACACACACTTGTTCACTTTGTTTAGCCATGACTTACATCCTCTAAATTAGCACTAAAAACCCAACTACTTTGTGCTGAAATTTCAACCATCGCATCTTCATTACTACTCACAGATGCATTATTTACACTTGATAAAACCATTTGCCACAGCGCATTAATAGGCGAAGGCGGCATTTGACAAAAAATTGTTTTTTTACTGGCATTAAATACCATCAGTAATGCATGATTATTTTGCTTATCAAGTAAGCTATACATTAAAAACTGTCTGGTATCTTCATGCCAATGAGCGTCGGTCATGGTTTTACCTTGTTCAGTAAACCACTTAACGGTAAAACGCTCGTCTATATCATCTAAAAATACACTGTGTTTGAACGCGCTGTGCGCGCGTCTAATTTTTAAAGCATCATCAATAAATCGTGTTAGCGAATGATTAAGTTGAGAATCTTTCCAGGCAAGCCAGCTAGTGCGATTATTTTGGCAATAAGCATTGTTATTACCCCCTTGAGAGTGCGCCATTTCGCTGCCAGCGGCAATCATGGGTACACCTTTTGAGAGTATTAAAGTAAGTAAAAAGTTCTTTTGTTGTTGCAAACGCAGTACGTTTATTTTTGAGTCACTGGTAAAGCCTTCTACTCCACAGTTGAACGAGTGATTTGCACTGTGCCCATCTCTGTTTTGCTCACCATTGGCTTCGTTATGCTTTTCTTCATAACTCACTAAATCGGCAAGCGTGAAACCATCATGACTCGTTATAAAGTTAATGCTATTAAGTGGTCCACGTTGGCTATGCTCAAAAATATCAAACGATCCATGCAAACGTTTTGCAACGCTTGCAATAATGCCTGTTTCACTTTGCCAAAAACGTCTAATTACATCGCGGTATTGATCGTTCCATTCTCGCCATGGCGGCGGGAATGCACCAAGCTGATAACCACCTGGGCCTATATCCCAAGGCTCACTTATTAGCTTAACCTTATTCAGCACAGGGTCTTGGGCTACTGCTTGTAAAAAAGTATGTGCAGAGCTAAAGCCTGCTTTTGAGCGACCTAAAATGGTCGCTAAATCAAACCTAAAACCATCAACTCCCATTACCTCAACCCAATAACGAAGGCTATCAAGTACAAGTTGCAGTGTTTTAGGGTGATCAATATTTATGGTATTCCCACAGCCGGTATCGTTTATATATACATTAGGCTGACCCTCTACTGTGCGGTAATACGCTAAGTTATCAAAGCCTCTTAGCGATAATATAGGGCCATCGGCCCCCG
>NZ_AUTI01000148.1:0-3641 GCF_000497995.1 Pseudoalteromonas sp. TB25 | reverse complement strand
GAGCCGCTGTCGGCTAAAAACACTTTAGTTAAACTAGGCGGCGTTATATTTACTATTTTTTTGCACAGCTCTACCGCGCTGTTATGTGTAATACCGCCAAACATAATGTGGCTCATATTATTAATTTGCTCAATCATGGCGTTATTTATAACAGGGTGGTTATAGCCATGTATTGCGCTCCACCACGAGGCCATGCCATCGATTAATTGCTCGCCAGTTTCGAGATAAATAATGTTGTGATTTGCATGTGTAACGGGGTATACCGGAATTGGCTTAGTCATCGATGTATATGGGTGCCAAATGTGCTCACGATCAAAATCAAGGTCAATAGTGTTCTTTTTAATCATATGTAAACTTTAACTTGGTGGGCTTCGTTGACAATGGTACTTCAACTCGTAGACTAAGCCAATATCACCGCTGAGAAAAAAATAAGAGAGTATTATGGAACTTGCACCTGTTCGTCACGATTGGACCCACGCTGAAGTTAAAGCATTATTTGAAATGCCATTTAACGATTTACTTTTTAAAGCCGCATCGGTTCACCGTGCTAACTTCAACCCAAATGAAGTGCAAATTTCTACGTTGTTATCAATTAAAACAGGCGCTTGCCCAGAAGATTGTAAGTATTGCCCGCAGTCGGGGCATTACCGAACTGATTTAGAACGCGAACGCTTAATAGAAGTAGAAAAAGTAGTAGAGCAAGCACGCCTTGCTAAACAAAAAGGCGCGACCCGTTTTTGTATGGGCGCTGCATGGTCAGATCCAAAAGACAGAGACATGCCATACATTTCGCAAATGGTTAAAGAAGTAAAAGAGCTAGGGTTAGAAACCTGTATGACGCTAGGCAAACTCACTAACGAAAAAGCCCATGAACTTAGAGACGCAGGGCTTGATTACTACAATCACAACCTTGACACGTCACCTGAGTATTACGAGCAAATTATATCAACCCGTACTTTTCAAGATAGATTAAATACCATTGACCACGTACGCGACGCCGGTATGAAAGTATGCTCGGGCGGAATAGTCGGCATGGGCGAGCAAGCAAGCGACCGCTTTGGACTACTTATGCAACTAGCTAATTTGCCACAACAGCCAGAAAGCGTGCCTATTAATATGCTGGTTAAAGTTAAAGGCACACCGCTTGAAAACGTAGACGATTTAGATCACTTTGAATTTGTACGTACCATAGCAACAGCGCGCATTATGATGCCACACAGCTATGTACGTTTATCGGCAGGGCGTAACGCCATGAACGAGCAAATGCAATCGATGTGCTTTTTTGCAGGCGCTAACTCAATATTTTATGGTGATAAACTACTTACCACCGAGAATCCCGACGCTGATGCCGATATGAACCTAATTAAAAAACTAGGCATGAACCCAGAAAAACGTCACGACTATTCAGACGAAGCAGTAGAAGCCTCGCTTTCATCGCAAGTAGCCGACAAAGCAACGTCTGAATTGTTTTACGAAGCGTAGGCTTTTATATCTATGCCTTTTGATTTTATAAATACGCATCTTGAGGCTCGCCAGCAAGATGCGCTGCTTCGTAAACGCAATGTAGTAGAGCACGCTACAGCGCGCACCATAACGGTTAATAATAAAACCTATCTTAACTTTGCCAGTAATGACTACTTAGGCTTTGGGGATGAGGCTGTAAACCTTAATGACTCCTACGCATTAGGCAGTCACAGCTCTGCATTGGTTACCGGTTATCAGGCGCAGCAAAAAGCGCTTGAACAATACTTATGTGAGCAATTTGGTTATGGCGCAGGAATGCTATTTAACTCAGGGTTTAGCGCTAATAGCAGCGTAATTAAAGCGCTGTTTCAAGATAAAGCGGCTGCACAAAACAGCGCTATTTTTCAAGATAAGTTAAATCATGCAAGTTTGATTGACGGGGCTATGCACTCAAACGCGGCATTAGTGCGTTTTAATCACAACGACATGAATCACTTACGTTCACAGCTCGAAAAATCAAAAGCGCAAAACAAGCTAATTATAAGCGAAGGTGTGTTTTCGATGGATGGCGATACCGCGCCTCTTAAAGAATTACTCGTCTTAGCAAAACAGCACAACGCATGGCTAATGATTGACGACGCACACGGCTTTGGTGCATTAGGTAAAACAGGCTTAGGCAGTTGCGAAGCGTTTATTACTCAAACGCTGCCAGATATATTAGTCATTACTTTTGGTAAAGCAGTGGCTAGTAGTGGCGCGTGTGTATTAGGAAGTAAACAGTTTATTGATTACATGCTGCAGTTTAATCGCGATTACACGTATTCAACCGCCATGTCGCCGCTTATGGCAAGTCACACTCTCGCGCGTATTAAAAACATAAAAACAGCCAATGATAAACGCGATAAGCTAAATGCCAATATTGCATTATTTAAGCAACTCACTAAAACCCATAATATTGCAGTAATGGAATCAAATACAGCCATACAGCCCATTGTATTAGGTTGTGCTGAGCAAACGTTACAAGCGGCAGATAAACTTAAACAACAGGGTATTTGGCTCACTGCAATTAGACCGCCCACGGTTGCACATAACACCTCACGTTTACGCATTACTTTAACCGCCGCACATACCGAGCAAGACATAACGCACTTAGTTAAGCATTTAGTAGGTGCAATAGCATGACTGCTCAGCCAGTATTAAAAACAGATCTAGTGCAAACACAACTTGTAAAACCGTGCCTAGTGAGTAGCGATTCAAATAAAGAATTAAATAAGGAGCCAAATCGAGAGCTAAACAAGGAGCTTAAAAAGTCTACACAAAGTAAGTTTTCAAAGGCGGCGGCGAGTTATAACACCCATGCAAATGTACAAAAACATGCTGCGAGCGATCTATTTGCGCTAATAAAACCAGGCATTAATAAAAATAAGCTTTGTGTTGATTTAGGCGCAGGCCCGCTTGTTAATACACACACATTACAAAGCGTATTTGCAAGCGTTGTGGCAATGGATTTGAGCTTAAACATGTTGCAAAGTAGTGATTTAACCACACCAAAAATATGCGCCGATATGGATAACTTACCGCTACAAGCAAACAGTGTTGATGTTATTTACAGTAATTTTGCAGTGCAGTGGTCTGCTAATTTTTCGGCTTTAATGCAATCACTTTACAGCATATTAAAACCAGGCGGGCAGGCGTACATAAGCACTGTGGTAGAGGGTTCACTAAACGAAATAAAAACAGCCTTTGCCGCGCTTGATTCTAACAGCCATATAAATACCTTTAATAGTGAGCTGCATATAAACCAATCAGTCCAAAATGCAGGGTTTACTATTAATAGCGCTAAAAAACGTATTTACACCGATGAATACACAACACCTTTAAAAGCTATTGCCTCAATTAAGGCTATTGGCGCTACTACGCAAAATCATACCAATACGCGCCAAGGGTTACTTACTAAATCGGCGCTACAAAAAGTATGCAGTGCGTATCCGCTTATAAATAACAAAGCATGTGTGTCTTATCATGTGGTGCTGTTATCATTACAAAAACACTAAATAAGTCCAAAGACATTAAAGGCAACGCATGAAAGAATTTTTTATAACAGGCACCGACACCGATGCCGGAAAAACCCACGTTACCAGTTTGCTACTAAAGTTACTTGCCCAACATAAAAAACA
>NZ_AUTI01000147.1:0-19140 GCF_000497995.1 Pseudoalteromonas sp. TB25 | reverse complement strand
GTAAGCCGCAGCTTGTCTCGCAGCCCATCAATGCGATCGACAAACTTGAGGGTAATACAGTAGCTCGATCCAATATTCGGGTGACGGAAGCGTCGAAGATGGCACTTCCTCACCCTCAATCCGATGCCTACCGACTCCGGGTTAAGATTGACGCTGACTCAGATGCTAAAGAGATCCGCTTCCGTCTTAAGGAAGGCAATGGGCACTTTTCTGTCGTTGGATACAACTTTGCGAATGACACTGTTTTTGTCAAACGCGATAAGGATGCTATAGCCAATGCGATGCCCAAAGTTTACCGCGAGGTTCGAAAGTCCCCCGTACAAGCGCGCGATGGCTTTGTCATGCTGGATATCATTGTAGATACAACATCCATTGAGGTCTTTGTAAATAACGGCGAAGTTGTACTTTCAAACCTTGTATTCGGCGCTCCCGGTGCAAATGACCTATCGGTCGAGTCAATTGGAGGAAATACGGAACTGAGTTTATTTGAGCTAACCCCTCTCAAGGTTGCCCCGGTCACTCGCAGTAAAGGTAATGCGGGCTTGGGCCCTACTCCGTGAAATTTAGCCTAGATTGTATTTTAAGATGTTGCTGGTTATTGTGTGATTCATAGGTATCGTTTCAATATACTATCTCTCTATGAACAAAGAAACTCAACAGCTATTAAAGTGGATTGAGCTTTAAGAAAAAACAATGTTGTGGGTCTAGTTTGACGTCGTTGGTATATCTAGACCTACTCTTCAAATTGCTACCAGCGATACATAGAAAACAGCATAGACGTACTCACAGACCCCAAGCACTAATATTTATTATCAAATAGAAAATGGGTGCTAGAAGCTCCAAAATCAGCTTCTACACGAGCATAACTTCCATCCATCACTTGACTCAATTCATAAAGTCCTGACCAAATACGAAGTAAAGCCAATAGTTTTTCAGCAAAAGAAAAATACTTCATTCGATAATAAAGGCCTATTCCTAGTGACTAAATTCAGATGGATACATGTAAAGTCGCGCCTGAATTTATCAGTACACTACCATTGATGATTGCTCTAGATATCGCGTGTTAGACGCCTTTAAACGTAGAACGGCAAACAATACACTTACCTTTGTCGATAAAGTGATAGAAGAAATGCCATTTCCAACACGACGGTACAAACTGATCGCGCAATGGAGTTTTTTGCTGAGAAGGTACTGCTCAAATTGATGGAGCATAACATTAAATTTCGTCCCAACAAATCAGGCTCTCCTCACTTAAATGGTAAAGTTAAGAGGCCACAAAGAATCGACAAAGAAGAGTTTTATTCGACCGTTAATTTGGATTTTGGAGATCTCAAAAGTTAAACTTTACCTGAATGACGGCATTACTACACTACAATCAGCAGCACGCTTACGGCTCATTTAGAGGTAAAACACCACGGGTATTGAATGTGAACGCCTTGAACTACATCACTTTGAAGAACGTTCAAGCTAACTACGAAACGCCTAAAAATAGTTAAGAAATCAATTAAACTATATAATATTAAGCCTGAGAAATTAATGCATCATTAGTTAAGCTGATTTTTAGAAATCTTTATCATTTATATTTTATAAAAAATCAGGAGTGATGTAGCGGTCAATTAATTTCAAATTTGATGAGGTTTCTACTTTCTACTTAACTTTATTGGCTAACTTTAAAAAACCTTTCGGCTTTTTTTACACTTTATTCTTAACTGGGCTATTCGTAATAAATCTATGCTAGTTGATATCAGTGAAACAATGGCTAGGTACAATTATAAGAGTTGAGTGTAATCCACTATTTAATAAACTCATCACGCTACATATGTGCTACTCAAGCATAACTCATTAAATTTAATTGGTAGCCCCTGCAGGAATCGAACCTGCAACTGCCCCTTAGGAGGGGGCCGTTATATCCATTTAACTAAGAGGCCACAAATAAGCTGTGTGCTTAGAGGTGTGAATTATAACGGCATCTGGTTTTTTATATCAAGCGACAACTGAACTTAATTACTTGATAAGTATATATCTTCTTTATTTAGTACATAAATTGGGATTAGTTTTCGACTACTCGCGACGATTTTTTTTGTATGCGCGTTAATTACACGTGTATTTACAACAACAGCATCACTGCGATAAATTAATGTACCCGCTAATACATGGCTCGCCATTTGCTCTTCGCTAAGCTTTTCAATATCACGCGAGAAAGCAAAATCACCACGGCTATTTACATCTATTGTTTGGGTTGTCTTAAAATCAACCACGCCATAACCAAACTTTTGTAACTGATGAATTAATGTTTCAGAAATTTGATTACCCAATTGATTACTTTTAGTAAGCGATGAATCAAGATCGACCAAAGTAGTAACAGCAATATTAATGTTGGTGTCGGTATCACTTTCATACTCAAGCGTATCAACCAAATCAAGTGCCATTTGCTCTACATAGTTAGAAAGTGTTTTATGGTGCTGAAGTGGTATAAATTGATTGCCGTTAGCATCGTCTTGAGTTGATTTTTGCTCGGCTGTTTTAAGCATGCTTGCTAAGTCATAATTTACTTGTGTGGTTGAAGATGCATTCATTTCAGCACTTTCATTATTTTGAGTAAAGGCACAACCAGTTAAATTAGCTAAAGCAAAAAAAACGATAAAGCGGTTTAATAATTTACTATACATAATTATCTCACTTGCTTGCTTGTTTTAACATTATGCCATCAGTGCGATAGCTACTATTAAGCGCATCAACAACCGACTGTGGAATAAACCCTTGTGCAGAACCGACTACGGCCTTACTTTCTAGCCCAACAATACGTGCATTAACAAGTACACCACCTTGATGGTTTACAAGCGTACCGGCTAGTACGTACTTAAAGTTTTGATCTTGTTTTAGCTCTAAATAGTCGCGACTAAATACAAAGTCGCCTGTTGAGGTAACACGCATATAATCAGTTGTTTTAAAATCAATAACGGGTACACCAAAGCTGTGTAATTCATGCATGAAGCTTTCTGCAATTTGGTTTCCTAGTAAGCTACCATCGTTGTAGTCTTCATCTAAAAAAATAAAACTCGAAACAGCTAACGGTGTTTGTTCACTTACGTACTGTAAGTTTTCAACCATGTCTTGCATTATGCCGCGCACATAATGGTTAATATTTTTGCGCATTGGCGGTGTTGCTTTTGTGTAGTTATCTTGTGGAGCCATTCCTGACTGAAATAAGTTATCGTCAGAAACAGGCGCTGCAACGTCGCGTTGGTTACTCACCAGTTGGTTGCTTTGCTCACTTTGTGGTGTTGTGGTGTCTGTATTCATTGTGCCTAGTATTTGAGAGCAACCAAAGCCCAGTGGTAAGCATAATGTAATTAATAGGTTTTTCATTTTGTGCTCCAAATTAGTATTCGCTTCGGTATAAAAGTCCGTCACGCTGCTGAATTTTCTCATTGCCCCACATTACATTAATTGGGATCTCGGTACTTCCCGCAGAGAGCACCTGTTTATTTTCTATATTCACAAGCCGTGCATTAACTATGTATGCATGCTGCTGGCGAGTCACTGTTCCTGTGATAACTAAGTCAATATTTTGGCGATTACGTAATTTACTTAAATCGCGACTTAAAATACTGTCTGAGTTTTCTGATAAAGAGAGGTTATTCCCAAGTCTGTACTCAACGGTGTGATAACCCAGTTGAGTAAATTGTGTAAGCAGACTTTCTTGGATCTGCTGACTTAAGCCTGAGGCTTGCCCTGTCACTAATTTTGTATCTAGTGCATCTGCATAAAAGAAGCTACTAACGCCAACACGTGCATTAGCATTTAATGCTCCGTTTAGGTGGTTAAGTTGCGACGTTAAATTAACTACATAGTCATTAACCGTAAAAGGAGCCATGGCCGCTTTAGGTGCATCTGTAGGCACACTTGGTTCTGGTGGTGGCACCAAGTTACAAGCAGCTAAATTTAAAAATAATAAAGGCAGTAAAAGGCGCATAATTGCCATCCTCTTCAAAACATACTGAGGATAAAGCAATTTATATGCCGACTTAGCTATTGTGCGGTAAAAGGCTGATCTACGTAATAACTAACTAAACAATTTATATTTTGGCTCTTTAATTTTTGACAGTCAGCCATAGCGTTTTTTTTGTCTATGTATGCGCCTAGCTTTAAGCGGTTATACATAACTCCTTTTACATTTATTGTTTCAACATTCATTACAAAATTATCGCCTAGTAAGTTAGGAAGCTTTTTCTGTAGCTGCCTAAAAGCTAAAGAGAGTTGTTCTTTTTGCGTTATTGAAAGCACTTGTAAAGCAAATTTGGGATTAACTGGTTTTGTTACTTGTATATTCGAGTTATTAATTGTGTTGGTATTAACGATTTCTGCTTTTATTACTGGTGCGTTTTTCTGCTCATTTTCTTTTGCAATTGTATTAAGTTGCGATATTAGTAAACTTAAGTCTTCTTCAATAAGTAATAAACGCGCAAGTTCAGGCCTCATATTTTGCCACTGCTGGGAGCTCATTTTTAGAGCTTCAAGTTCTTGCTTTGTTATTTTTACGTAGCTTTTTTCGTCAGCTATTTCCGTCTGAGTAATACTATTATCAATTGCTTTATTATTCGCACAACCATAACTTAGCAACATTGCACTGATTAAAAATATACATTGAACTCTTTTCATCCTAATTCCTTTAATGAAGTATTTCATGTGTTTCAATAACACACTTTAATCCTTGCGCTTTTACTGAGTCGCATACAGAGATAAGCTTTGGCGAACTATTTGTTGCGTACGCTAAGGCTAAAATAAATTTATTTTTAGCTTTATCATACATATAAAAAGCTTCTTGCTGCTCTATTCGTGGTGCTATTAAACGGTAATAAATTTTTAAGATATTTAACGAACTAAAACTTCCGGCATTGGCAATGCTTCCTGTTGTTGCACTGAGCGCCTTTAACGTTAAATCAACGCCCATTACTACATCTCCTTGAGGCGATAAATTAACTGTTATATTTTGAGTGTTGTTTAGCTGCTTGCGTTGTTTATATTCATCATCAATTACTGCTTTATACTGCCCCGGTTTAAGGTCTGTAAATAAATAATAGCCATCATATGCTGCTTGAGTTTGTGCAACTTGATCCCCTTTCTCATTCAATAGCGCTATATTTGCAAAGGGCTGGATCTGTGTTGTATCACCTTTTTGTTGATAAACAACTCCCTCCACTTCACTGGCATTATTTAATGCGAAGTCCATATACTCTACAAAACCAGCCCTTGGTGTAATAGAAAAACCCTCATTAGCTGGTATTAAAAACGGATCTTCAAAACTATTTCTATCTAGTATTATATCTGTTGTACGATTTGCTGGCATTGAAGTTAATAGCGCAACGCCGTGTTCGTCTGTAATTGCTTGACGATAATTGTGAACGCCTTTTACCTTTACGCCGCCAACACCGTGCTCATCATCATCCATAATACCGTTATTATTTTGATCTAAAAATACGCGTAACATTAAACTACCCGTGTTAGTTAAGCTGCGCTTAGAGACAAAATATGTGTTGTGTTCAACATCAAACCCTAAGCTAAAACGACTATAAATACCGAGCCGCCAATCATCGTTACTGTTGTAGTTTAAGTTACTCGTTAAACTAAACTTGTCGCTTTGCCAATTGAGTCCTAATTCGGCCGATTGAATATTATTACGAAGGGAATCAGTTATAGTCAGTTCGGCTTGTAAATCTCGGCCCAAGTTGCGGCTAAACTCAGCCTCGTAACTAACAAGCTCACTTACTGGCGATATACTATAATCTATACCAAACCTTGTGTAGGTTCTCCCAAAGCGCTTTTGAAAACGTGTTGTTCCAAAAGTACTCTTAGAGCTATCGTCTTGTTGCCACAGCAATTGGTTACTTAATGCAAATCCTGAGTATGAGTAGTTGAACTGGTTGCGTACTTGTTTAAAACGCCCTCTAATATCACTATCGTCATATAAGACGTTATTTTGATAAGAAAGGCGTCCATAGGTATTATTCATTAGCCCACCAGCTAAATTTATTTGGTAGCTGTTAAAATCTTGCTGCTGTTCGTCGGTACGATTTGTAGCGCTAAAAAGTAGTGATTGTTCGGCAATTTGAGTTCGGGCTGTAAATTCAAATTCTTGTTCATTGTTATTATTTTTTTCAACATTCGCATTTAATAATAATCGGTCAGACAAGCTTATGTTGGTACCAAATGCATACTTAAGTAGATCGTCATCCGTATTTTTTTGACCTGATGTAGCAGTGTATACAGATATATTATCTGTAAGCCCTTGCTCATATCTACCCGCAACTTGCCAACCCTGCCCCTGCGAGCTTGAAACATTGTTATTTAGTAACTGCTTGCCTTGTTCAGTAACCGACAATTCATAGTGACCTTGTCCCTGCTTAAGTTGATTTCCGTCCACAAAGTAATAATCACTTTTACGCTCAACTTGACCTTGAGGCCCATAAAAAATAAGCTCAAAATTATTAGCTCCAAATAATAGGTTTATATTATCAAAAATATAACGCCCATCTGCGAGGCTAAGCTGCTGGTCTATTAATATTTCATTACGATACAGCTCTACATCCCAACCTGGCTGTATAGCACCGCTTAAGTTAACTTGATTATTGACTATTTTTCTATTGGTTACATTATTAGAAACTTTAACACCTCGGGCATACTGACTACTGTAGCTATTACCCACTTGCGTGGCGATAACATCACCAAAAGATATTTCAGTAGGCATGAAGCTGTTTTTTATTTCTTTGTCTAAGTTTTGCTTTGTAAACGTTAACCTAGAGTTGGTAAGTAAGTCAGTACTTCGTCCAGACAAAAAATACTCTGCAGATAAATACGCAAAGTCTTGAGTGCCTAAAAGTGAATAGTTCGTAGAATGTCTATCATCGCTCGCGGTAAAATTTAGTTGTAAGTCGGCAACCGGAGAAGATAGCGCTTTATATGGGCTAGCTTTCCATGGGAGCGTAGGTGGCGATCTCTTGTTAGGTGATTTTAGGTTGCGCGACTGTCTGTATCTTTGTTGTTCAACCGGTAAGGGGATCTCTGAGCTTATAAGTAATTCTAAATCTGGGTAATCAATATTAAACTCTAGATTTAAAGCATTATGTAAACTTTGAATATCTACATAAATATCATCTTCAATGGTAATTTGATTTTTTGCTAATAAGTAGCTCTGTGTAGGACTAGTAAATACAGCGGGTGTAACCGCTGCATTTAGAAAAAGAGGTTGTTGATTTGATCCAACACCTTGAGCAATTCGATTGCTAGCATCAACATTCATTGCAAATTGTAGAATATCAAATAAGTCGCTTAAACTAACTTGTACACTTTGCTCGCTTTTAATTGCTGCAACTTCACCTAAGTAGTATGAGTTTAAATAAAGCGAAAGTATTAATAACTCGCCTGTGGCGATTCGCTGTTGCTGATTTTCTTTGTTTTTATAATCAATTACTTCAACGGGCTTAGTTAGCTTTAGTTCAATTGCGCGTAGTGTTGTTAAAGCATCCCCCACGGAAGAATTAGGATTAGCTATTACACTATTACTAAGCAAACTACTTATGCTTAGTAATAGTGCATACAATAAATTATTTAGCGTCATTCACAGTTAAAACATTAAGTGATTGTGAGGTTAAAGGCAGAGTGTATTGTGCAAATGTAAGGTCTTTATATTCTTGACTGCCTTCATATTTAAAAATGACTTTTCCTGCTTTATCTAAATTTTTGTCACTAAATAAACTAAGGGTTACAAACGCATTATCCACTTCTGGATAAATACTTAAATTACCAATTTCTGCAATTTTAACTTGCTCGTTATTGCTATCAACAAAGTAAGCACTTAATTTACCGTAGCTACTAAACTTACCTTCTCGTTTTATATTCAATAAAAACTGAGGACGTTGATTGCTTTCATTTAGCACTAGCTTAGCTTGTTCTATGGCAACTTCTGGCTGTTTCATGTCTTTACGTAACAAAATAGGAATGCTGTAGCTCATAATCATATTAACTTTTATTGAGCTTGTTTTATTAGTATTTTCACCAGGCAATGCTTGAAATAGAAGATGAGAGCGGTACTCACCAGAAGCTAGACCTTTAGGTTTACGTATTGCTATTTTTACTGTTTGTTTTTCACCAGGTGCTAAACGCATTTGTTTTGGTGACAAACGTGCCATTGAACTTAAACTTTCGCTTGTAGCCTCTGCCAACTGTATGTAGCCACCGCTAGGTTGCGCTTGCTTCTCACTCCATAAAACACGATATGTTTGATATTCATCCCCCGTATTAATTACGGTAACTTTAGCGGTTCGTTGACGTTCATCAAAACTAATACGGGTTGGAGAGATAAGTAAATTTGCGTATGCATTTTTTCCTAAAATACATACACTCAGTGCGAGCAGCACTACAACTTTATAAAGCATGTTTTTCCTTTAGTAATCAATCGTAATTTCTAATTGGGTGTCAGTAATAAAACTACCATCTAAGTAACTTTGGCTAGTCCCTGTCGTTATTAAACGGCCACCTACTTTGAGTAAAAGATCTCCAAATTCATCGCTAGTTTGCGTGCTTGGTAAATCCACTAATACAACCGAAAACTTGGCACTATTAGCTCCAAGTACTTCACTTTGCAATGTAGAGTCACTCATTTTATTAAACGATATTTGAGTAAGCGGAGGTAAATCGGTAAATAAAAGTTCTGCGGGATTCCCCTCAGTTAATACGTAAATACTACCAAATGTGGTTATTTCACCATTGTGGTTAATCGTGATAGAGCTTAAAGTATTATTTTGAGGGATAACTAAAGTGCCAAAATTAAGCGCTTCTTGTTGTATGCTTGCGCTATAGGCTTGCTCGCTAAACATTAACGAAAGCCAAGCAGAAACATACAAAAAGCGCATTGTTTGTTTAAACACTAATTAATATGACACTTCAATATTAAAGCTACCAGAATACTCACCATCAGGGTAATCCACACTTGATGCGTTTGATGAAGTAGAAAGAGTCGCGCCTATATTAAATGATACAGCGCCATCAGCACCAGCTTGTAGGTTAGGAGTACCCTGCGTATAAAGCGCTCCTGAATTTGTTCCGCTCGTTATAAAGTAAGTCCAAGCATCTACAGTAAAATCAGGTTCATTTAAGCCTTGGCCAGCTAAGGGTAGTATCAAAGTATTTACTGGGTCGCTAATGGTTAAAATAGAGTTTGGTACTACATCTGACACACTGAAAGCACCCGCTTCACCACCTTCAATTATTGAGATACTCGCAGCGTTACCAGTTGGATTATCTTGTGAAGTAACAGGGCTCGCAGCTGGATCAGGATTAACTGTCAGCGTTGCTTGTTCGGCGCCTAATGGATCTGAAATAGCACGAATAGTACCAAAATTTAAATCGTTATCTTTTGTGAGTACTACAGCATTTTGTACTGTTACTTTCGCTTCAAATGACTCTGTAGCAGCATAAGTGCTAAACGAGCTGACCACGGTGGCTACAGCTAATGCAGATAAATAAAACTTCATGCTAAATCCTTATAAGAAAATGGGCTTTATCAAATATTTGCCCAACTATAGTTAGTATCGACTATTAGTACAAATACTTTAATACTATATAAGTTTAAAAGTCCTAATTTATTAATTATATTGGTTTTCCGACAAAAGCAGCAATATTACATACTTGATCAAGCTGATTAGCTAAATAACAAAACGCACTTACTTGAGCATCGTTTTTAAATGGACCTACACGTAATCCATACAAAGTCATATTATTATTTTTACGTTCAAACATAGTAAAATTAAATTGAGTAAATGCACTAGGGTATAATTGCTTAAGCCTTTCGACTCTTGCTCTAACAAGCTCTGGCTTTAAATACCAACCAAGCTGTGCTCCAATTTTAGTTTCATCTGTTAAGGTGAGTTCTGAGTTTTGTAAGTTTGGTGTTTTTACTTCGGGAGTGTTATTTAGTGCCGTCGGTTCCAAATTCTGTGAAGGCTGATTACCATAGGTGATATCGATTTTACTTTGCATGAGTAAAGGAGGGTTTTCAGTTAATTCACTTTGAGACGATAACGCCATAATTAATAGCTGTAAATCATCTTCCATAGCAGTTAAACGACCAATGCTTTCTTGCTGTACGTGCCACTGCGAAACATACTCTTTTACTTGTTTATCAGTTATTAAAGAATGCTGCACGCTCTCGTTATTTACAGTTGCGCTGCTGCATCCATATAAATAAAAAGATAAGAATAAAACTGATATTAAATGACAAGACTTCAAATACCGCATTGCAAAATGCACTCTACTAACCAAGATAATAAATCAAAGCAAATTTTGCGCCAATTTATAGCAACTTTTTAATTAAGTAGTCTATTTTGAAGTAAGAAAACCGAGTTGATAACAAAACAAAATTGCATTATTTAATTACTATCACTAATTATTGCTGTATTGCTCTAGCTACTGCCTCCGTGCACTCGTATATCAAAATTATTAGCGATAATTGCGTCAGGTTTAATCCCCAGATTGATTAGGTATTATTACAGATTGATATTACGTAATACGGGCTACAGCCTTACTGGCTTATCGGTGTAGTTACTTACTATGCAATCGAGTTTATATAACTTGAATACGTCACAGTCTGCTTTTGCATTTTTAAAGTTTTGGTAAGAGCCAAGTTTTAGCCTGTAAAACATTTTGTCGTTTATCTTGGCGGTTTCTACGTTAGTCAATATTTTGTCTCTAAACAACGGTGCTGCTTTAGTATTTAGCTCTTGCCATGCTTTAGCCACACCTTGCTCTGAGTCAACCGAAGCTACTTGCAAAGCAAATACATGTTTTGGTTTATTTAATTTTACAGCTTGTTTTTTATTACTGTAGTTTTGTTTAACTTGTTGGCGTGACTTAACATTGCGTGTGTTTCGTGGTGAACGTACAGACTTGCTGCTATACCCTTGATTAGACTGCGCTATTGCTTTGCTGTTTATAATATCAATATGATTTACGAGATAAGTTATTTCTTTTTCTAACCTTAAAATTCGCTCTATGCCTTCACGAGCTTGTTGCCACTGCATTGCAGCATCTTTTAGCTGAGCAAGTTCAAGGGCTGTAATTGATACATAGTCAGGCGAGTTACTTTGAGGCTGTTCATCAATGGTTTTTATTTCAGGCGTAACGCTGCATGCTGTGCCAAATAAAAGCATTAGCAAGCTAAGTAAAAGCCCAATGTTATTTTTTTTATATATAAACATGTATTTGCTGTCCTGAAAGCAGTGTTCTTACACTACATTTCAGTTAAACATTCTCACAAGAAAGCGTTTAACTTTATTTAAGCTGTGAGCTATAAAACTTAGCTCTTCGCATGCTTGTCAGTGTTTTGTAAAACACAACGTTGCATACTCCCACCCTTCCTTGAGAGCATTATTTAATACAAATTCAATGCCAGTTAACACAAACTTTACAACATAAATAACAATATGTCTGTAATGACCTAAAAATTTTATTTTTAGAGAGGCTCCTTTCCTATTTTATTCTAGGGCCTGTTGACCTTTCAGGATTAAAATTTGTTCAATCTAGGGGCCATTTAATCGCGGCGCGAGGTTTGTAATCTAGTGGGCTCGATAACTGCTCCTGCGTTATTCTACTGACTTACATCCCTGTAAGAATAAGTAAAAACCGAGTAAAGCTTCCGCGTCCTGCTCACGCCCCTTACCTACATCCATGTAGGCAACAAAGAGTAAATTGCCCCGAGGCAGAACCCTTCGGGCAGCGCATGTTTGGCATTTATGCTACGTTATCGCCTATTTATGGGGAATAACCACACTTCATAGGCTCTGCCTTGCCTAAATACCAAACAGTCTGCTGTAAATTTAACCTCGAAAGATAAACAGACTCTAACAAAACTCATAAAAAAGGCGCCGATATAGGCGCCTTTCATGTTTTACGTTAACTGTTAAATCAGTTTTTTAATAAATGACTTTAATTCATCAGCAAATTCATCGCGCCGAAGTGCAAATTCAATAGTTGCTTTTAAATAACCAATTTTACTTCCACAATCGTGGCTACGGCCTTTTATAGCGTATGCATCTACTTTTTCGTGTTCCATTAACATCGCAATTGCGTCAGTTAATTGAATTTCATTGCCTGCTCCTTGCGGAGTTTTTGCAAGTAACGGCCATATGTTTTCGCTTAATACGTATCGACCCACTACAGCTAAGTTAGATGGTGCTTCGTCTACTGGCGGTTTTTCTACCATATTAAAGATTGCTGAGCTTTCACCTTGCTTTAGGTCAACATCGCCTAAATCAACCACACCAAACTTATCTACTTCATCCATTGGTACTGGCTCAACCATTATTTGGCTATGCTTGTTTTGCTCAAAATTAGCGATCATTTCTGCTAAGTTATCTTTTTTAAGATCGCTCTCTACATCGTCAATAATTACATCCGGTAGAATAACTACAAACGGTTCGTTACCAATAATAGGCGCAGCACAACTAATAGCATGGCCTAAGCCTTTTGCTTCACCTTGGCGTACGTGAATAATGGTTACGTCTTTAGGGCAGATTGCTTGCACTTCGGCAAGTAGTTGCCGCTTTACACGCTTTTCTAAAGTAGCTTCTAGTTCAAAGCTCGTATCGAAGTGATTTTCGATTGAATTTTTACTTGAGTGAGTTACTAACACTATTTCTTTAATGCCTGCAGCAACGGCTTCGTTTACTACATATTGAATTAAAGGACGGTCTACCACTGGCAGCATTTCTTTAGGAATTGCTTTAGTGGCTGGTAACATACGAGTACCAAGGCCTGCTACTGGGATGACTGCTTTCATTTTATGTTTTCCTTAATCTTTTATTATACTGAAAATGGATATTGAATCGCTTCGTGGCATTGATAGCCTGTTACTTCAAAGTCGTCTCGTGTTACCCACGTTTCTATGTCTTCTAATGATTTAATTTTTGGATTAATTTTTAACTGAGGAGATGCAAATGGCTCACGCGTTAACTGCACATCACGCATCAGCTCAAGTTGGTTTTCGTAAATATGTGCATTAGCAATTTTATGATACGCCTTACCCGCTTTGTGGCCGGTAATTTGAGCCACTAGCGCAAGCAACACAAAACACTGAATTTGATTAAAATTAAGGCCAAGTGGCACATCACAGCTTCGCTGGTATGACGTTAAATATAGCGTATCACCAAGTAAGGAGAAAGTGTGTGTATGCATACACGGGCGCAGGCAACCAAGCTCAAACTCACCTGGATTATAAAACGTGATTATTTCACCACGGTCATCAATGCCATTTTTTAAGTTATTAATAACTTTGGAAAGCTGATCAAGCGTTGAGCCATCTGGTCGTTGCCAACCACGACCTTGTACGCCGTAAACACGCCCCATGTCATCCTCACCTTTACGGTTAGGATTATTAAGCCATGCATTGTTATCGTTTGCGTTAGCATCCCACGTTTTACAGCCAATTTCACGAAATTGCGCAGCGCTGTCGTACCCGCGTAAATAGCCTAGCAATTCAGCAATCGCTGCTTTGTAGTAACTTTTGCGTGTAGTGATCATCGGAAACTGATTATTAGCCACATCGTATTCTAAATCAGCATTGATAACGGTTAAACAACGAGTACCTGTACGTTTATTTTCGACCCACTGCCCTTCGTCAACAATACGCTGACATAATTCTAAATATTGTTTCATGCGTTACTTCTTATTATGCTTTAGCTGTGGTTATTTGTTTAGGTTGTTTATATGCCCAAATTAATAAGCCTAAACCACCTACAATCATAGGTAACGAAAGTATTTGTCCCATTGATATAAAGTCGGCAAATAAACCTAATTGTGCATCGGGTTGGCGGAAATATTCAATACAGAATCTAAACACGCCATAACCTAATAAAAATACACCGGCTACGCTGCCTGCTGGACGTGGTTTTTTAATAAACCATTGCAGGATTAAAAACAGCACTAAGCCTTCAAAAAATGCTTCGTATAATTGCGATGGGTGACGCGCAAGCGGACCGCCCGTTGGAAATACCATTGCCCATGGCACGTCGGTAACACGCCCCCATAATTCACCGTTTATAAAGTTACCAATACGTCCAGCTAAAAGCCCTACAGGAACCAGTGGTGCAACAAAGTCGCCCACTTGCAGAAGCGACTTTTTACGCGTCCACGAAAAAATTGCGACGGCAGTTATAACGCCAAGTGTTCCACCATGAAACGACATACCGCCCTGGTCTATTCTAAATAAATACAGTGGGTTTTCTATAAAGTAACTAAACTGGTAAAACAATACGTAGCCAATACGCCCACCTAGTATTACCCCTAACATGCCGTAAAACAGTAAATCGCTTACTTGCTCTTTAGTCCAACCCGAATTTGGCTTTGATGCTTGACGATTTGCAAACCACATCGCAAATGCAAAACCTATTAAATACATCAAGCCATACCAACGTACGCTTAGCGGTCCAACAGAAAAAATAATTGGATCAATTTGAGGAAACTCAAGTGCCATAAAAAATAAACCTTTAGCTAAAAACCATTTTAATTGCGATAACTACAAGCAGCACCGCGAAAACTTTCTTAATTGTATTAACAGGTAAATAGTGAGTTGCTTTGGCGCCAATAGGCGCAACAAACCACGAGGTAATAACAATTCCAAGTAATGCAGGTAAATAAACAAACCCAGCAAAACCATGCTCTAAATCGGTAACATGCCAGCCTGCGCTGATGTAACCAATAGAGCCAAATAATGCTATAACAATTCCGCACGCGGCTGCGCAGCCAATTGCTTTTTTTATATCAACCGAAAAATAATTAAGCATAGGTACTATTAAAGCACCACCACCAATACCAATTAAACCTGATAATCCGCCCATTATCGCAGAAAATCCACCTAAAATAGGACCTGCTGGTAACGGTTTATCTGACATCGGTTTATTACGCGCGGATAGCACCATTCTTGCTGCAATAAATACAACACTTATAGCAAACACTGTACGCAATATTTGTTCAGGGATTAAACTTGCTGCAAAGCCACTAATAAGTGCACCTAAAGCCACACCCGACATAACCCATGGGGCAATATCCCAAGGCACGTTATCATTTTTATGATGAGCCAGCGCTGAAGACGTTGAAGTAAATAAAATAGAAGCGAGTGAGGTTGCAATAGCAATTACTAATACATGATCAGCCGACGTTACATTAAATGACAGTAGCAGAGTGCTTAGAACTGGAACGATAATTAAACCGCCACCAATGCCTAGTAACCCAGCTAAAAACCCAACAATACAGCCTAGTAGTGCGCAGCTTGCGACTAACAAACCTAAGTCATACATAGTAATCTCAAATACCCTTTTAAGGTTTATATATTAAAGGATTATAAAACTAATAGCATCTGTGTATTGCAATTAATTAGGCGTATAAGCTTATTTGGGAGTGTAAAACAAATCACCTAATTTATGCTCTAGCATAAAGCTTCGCGTTAAACGTAGTACTTGTTTGGCTGTGGATTGCGCTAAGCATTCACTTAATAGTTGTTCCATGTCACTGACATTTAAACGCCTAAGTACCCATTTAACTTTATTAAGCGATGATAAATTCATACTAAGGCGCCTGTAACCCATGGCAATAAGCAAAATAGCCCCTTCAGGATCGCCGCCTAGTTCACCACACAAACTAAACGGCAGTTCATATTGCTCACATTCACGCGCTACTTTATTTAGTACCCTGAGTACGCCCGGGTGATAAGGGTTAAAAAGTTCGGCAACTCGTGCATTAGCCCTGTCTACTGCTAATAAATACTGTGTTAAATCGTTACTACCTACTGAGCAAAAATCGACTTTTTTTGACCACTCTGGAAGCATAAATACACTTGAAGGTACCTCTAGCATTATCCCTATGTCGGGTCTTTCTATGGTTTGCTCTGGGTATTTTTCACTTAACTCAAAATAAGCCTGTTCAAATAATGCAAGTGACTCATCAACTTCTTCAGTGCCGCTGATCATAGGGAGCATTATTTTTAGATTGCCTAAACCAATATTGGCTTTAAGCATCGCTTTTAGTTGATCTAAAAATAACTCTGGGTGATCAAGGCTAATACGAATGCCACGCCAACCTAAAAATGGGTTTTCTTCGGTAATGTTAAAGTAATCGAGTACCTTATCGCCCCCAATATCCAATGTACGCATAACCACAGGATTAGGATGATAGCTAGTTAGTACTTCTCGGTACCAATTTTCTTGCTCTGATTGCGAAGGAAACTGACCCTTTTGCATAA
This sequence comes from Pseudoalteromonas sp. TB25, assembly GCF_000497995.1. Classification (NCBI taxonomy): domain Bacteria; kingdom Pseudomonadati; phylum Pseudomonadota; class Gammaproteobacteria; order Alteromonadales; family Pseudoalteromonadaceae; genus Pseudoalteromonas; species Pseudoalteromonas sp. TB25. The sequence goes on along the minus strand of NZ_AUTI01000147.1, from coordinate 2,849 downwards.
ACCACGCTTCGGTACGGTAAAGCCCCACACCGTCACAAATATGCGCGCTACTTTGCTCGGTATTAAGCTCAAGGCCTGCGTTTAATAATAAGCTAACATGCTCACCGTCAAGCGTAATTGATTCAGAGTCTTGCTCTGCTAAAAAGCGGTTATTAAGTAGGTTATCTTGATGCTGTAACTCTGTGTATTCATCCATCAACATTTGCGAAGGCGATATATATAAACGCCCAGCAAATGCATCTAAAATCATCGGTTTGCCATTAAACTGCAGTAGAGGTAAATCTTCTATACCCCAAATGGCAGGGATCCCCATCGCACGCGTTAATATAGAAGCATGGCTATTTGCAGAGCCATTTACGCTTACAACGCCTGTTAAGTGACCTTTTGGCACCTCAGCTAGCATGGCGGGTGTTAAGGTATTAGCAATTAAAATAGTGTTGGCCGGATAATTTTTAACAGCGTGCTCGGTATTTACAAGATGGTGTAATACGCGAAGACCAATGTCTTTAACGTCAACAGCACGCTCTTTTATATAAGGGTCTTGCATGGCATTAAATTGAGATATTAAACGCTCTATTACAATTTTTAGGGCGCTTTTAGCACACCAGCCTTCTTGTAATTGCATTTCAACATTATGCCCTAAACTTTTAGCGTCAAGCAGTTGTTGATACACATCAAATACCGCAAGAGCTTCGTGCGGAATAGAGTCGCTTAGCGTCATAGATAGGGTATTAAATTCTTTGCGCGTTGCAGCTACAGCTTGTGTAAACAAACGGCGCTGCTCAGTAACGTCACTGTCTTTTAAAAGCTCAATAGATTTAAAATCGAGTTTTGGTAATACAACAAATGCTTGCCCTATACCTATTCCAGGCGCGCTCGATACGCCTTTTAAAACAGACGTTTGATGAGATGACTCATCTTGGCGGAGTATTTCTTTAATTTCAGCATGCGCTAACTGTGAAGCAAGCTGGGCAGAAAGCGTTATTAAAAACGACTCTTCGTCTTGGCTAAATACACGTGCCATTTTTTGTTGAACAACAATAACACCCAGTACTTTTTTTTGATGAACAACGGGTACAGATAAAAAAGCGTTGTAGCCTTCTTCGTTTACTTCGGGGGAGAGCTTAAAACGAGGATGCGATTTAGCAAATGCAATATTAATAGGTTCTTCGCGTTGCGCTACTAGGCCCACTAAACCTTCGGTAAAACCAATTCTAAACTTACCTACCGCATCGGGGTTTAGCCCTTCGGTTGCCATAAGTACAAAATTGTCCTGGCTGTAATCTGCAAAATAAATGGAGCAGCACTGGGTTTTCATGGCATCTTTAACCATTTGCACAAAGCACACTAATGCGCTGTCTAAATTCGCTTGTCGCGATACAGACTCCGCAATAGATCTCAGTGTAGCCAGCATGTCCTGCTCCTTTATTTTATTCTGAATTAACTACCTTTTACTTCGCCAATGATCTTTATGTTGTTCTCTCTTATTAAAAGGCATGGCGAAAGGAGCAAACTCTTTCATTACACGTCGATAAACATCCCGTTTAAACGATACAACCTGTCTTACAGGATACCAATAACTTACCCAGCGCCAATCATCAAATTCAGGATGATGGGTTTTAAGTAAATTTACATCTTCGTCTTTACAGCGTAATTTTAGTAAAAACCATTTTTGTTTTTGCCCAATACACACCGGACTAGAGTCTCGGCGGATTAATCGTTTGGGTAATTTATAGCGTAACCAATGTTTTGAGCTTGCGACTATTTCTACATCTTCTGGTCGCAACCCTACTTCTTCGTGTAATTCACGGTACATGGTTTGTTCTGCAGTTTCGCCATCATCAACACCACCTTGGGGAAATTGCCAAGAGTGTTGACCATAACGTCTGGCCCAAAAAACCTGTCCCTGATTATTGCAAATCACAATTCCGACATTGGCACGAAAACCTTCGGCATCAATCACCTTAGTGCCTCATTTGTAAGTCGATTTTTAATGATTGTTCCACATTAGCCGCAATACGGCAAATACTATTATACCCAAGCCAATTAGTGAGCTAAGTTTGAGCTTTTAGTATGTTGATAAATTAATAGAGAATAGGTAAATATTTAGAAAATAACTCAGCAAAGCTATTGCGGTTCTTGTTTTCCTCTAGTTACTCACAGTTTGTGCATAACTTTTGTAAAACACGCTCATTTTGCAAACAAATCCACAATATTAGATCTTAAAACTTAGCTTCTCCACAGATTCTGTGGATAAACATGTTCATATAGTTGTATTTATCCTTACAACTTTTAAATGGCTTAATCAAAACTGAACGTGCACATTTAAAAAAACCTGCAGAGTCAGTAACTTAAAGTAAAGTAGCTTAATTTCAATATGTGCAAAATTAACACAAACAACAAGCGAGCAAAAAACGTACAACCCTAAAGATATCCACGGCTTAGCCTATTTGCTATCATGGCTATGGTATTTATACAACCGAAATTAAGAATATGCGACCTACAAAACCACACTCAATAAACGACTTAATGCAGCGCGTTAACAGTATTGCCGGATTAACGCTAGGACAACTTGCAAACCACTACCATTTTAAAACACCTGATGACTTACTACGTGAAAAAGGCTGGACTGGGCAACTCATTGAATACGTACTAGGCGCTACTGCAGGCTCAAAACCCCTCCCCGATTTTGAAGATTTAGGAATTGAGCTAAAAACACTGCCTATTTCTTATAAAGGTAGGCCACTGGAAACTACGTTTGTATCGGTTACACCTTTAATGAACGTAACGGGAATGACGTGGCATACCAGCTCTGTACGTAAAAAACTAAATCATGTTTTATGGCTGCC
>NZ_AUTI01000146.1:0-2159 GCF_000497995.1 Pseudoalteromonas sp. TB25 | reverse complement strand
GCCGTACTTAAATTAGCAACTCAGCGCCAATTAAAAGTGCCTGATGACATTTCAATAGCTGGGTTTGATAATGCGCCCATTGCACGTCATATTTGGCCCGGGTTAACAACGATTGCACAGCCCGTTGAAGAGATGACTAAACAAGCCGTAACGCAACTTATTTCACACATAGCTCAACCACAAGAGCAGCCGTATCAGGTAACGCTTGAGTCGCGCTTGATTACACGCGAGTCTACCTCAGCAATAAAATAGTGAGTTTAAAACACTTTCACAGTAGCCCGAATATGAGTGACGTTTATTCGGGCTTTTTTTTACTCTGAACTTGCTAAAACATGCTTTGTGCCTAAAAATCAATTAGGTCATTATTCGGTCATGTTAAAATATTAAACTATTTTTGTTACCTGGGGTTGACACCGGTGTCATTGCTATGCGTTAATACAGTGACACCGGTGTCAGGGTTGTTGTGAGAGGCTCCCTGGTAGCGTACCTTTGAACGGGTAAATCAAAGATGCTCAGTACAGTTATTTACGTGGAGTCTGTAGTTGCTACTGAGCCTTTATCCTCTAACTAATAGAGATGAGTTAAATTATGTTACATCCTCGTATTCAAGAAGTTACCCAGCGCGTTATCGAACGCAGTAAAAATACCCGTCAAGATTATTTAGATCGCATTTCGCACGCAAAAAAACAAACAAGAGTTCGTGCTGGTTTAGGTTGCGGAAATATAGCCCATGTTATGGCTGCATGTAGCAGTGATGACAAAGCGCGCTTAAAGGCTGATGAGCAGCCAAATCTTGCTATTATCAACTCATATAACGATATGTTATCGGCTCATGTGCCATACAAAGACTACCCAGATTTAATTAAAGACATTGCAACAAAATACGATGCTACAGCTCAAGTTGCTGGTGGCGTTCCTGCAATGTGTGATGGTGTTACGCAAGGGCGTGACGGCATGGAACTTTCACTTTTTTCTCGCGATGTAATTGCTATGTCTACAGCAATTTCTCTTTCGCACGATGTGTTTGATGGCGTTTTTTGTTTAGGCGTTTGTGACAAAATTGTTCCTGGTTTATTAATTGGTGCATTGTCGTTTGGTCATTTACCTGTGTTCTTTTTACCAGCAGGTCCAATGCAATCAGGTATTCCAAATAAAGAAAAAGCACGTATTCGCCAAAAGTTTGCACAAGGTTTAGTGAGCCGCGAAGACTTACTCGAAGCTGAAAGTGCGTCTTATCACAGCGCTGGTACATGTACGTTCTACGGTACTGCCAATTCAAACCAAATGTTAATGGAAATAATGGGCTTACACCTTCCAGGTAGCTCGTTTATTAATCCTTACACTGAGCTTCGCGATGGCCTTACAGGTAATGCTGTAGAAACAATGCTCAAGCAGCTTACAGATGATAAAGAAAGCCCGTGTTTAGCCGATGTGATCAGCGAAAAAACGATTATAAATGGTTTAGTGGGTCTGCTTTCTACAGGTGGTTCTACTAACCATGCTATCCATATTGTTGCGATAGCAAAAGCTGCCGGCATTCAGGTTACGTGGAAAGATATGTCTGACTTATCAGAAGTTGTACCACTTCTTACACGTATTTACCCTAACGGATCAGCTGATGTAAACCACTTCCAAGCAGCTGGCGGTATGGGTTTCTTAATGCGAGAACTAGCAAGCGCTGGTTACTTACATACAGACGTTAAAACAATGCTAGGCGATGGTTTAGCACCATACATGACAGAGCCTCGTTTAGATAAAGACGATAGCTTGATCATGAGCGACTCAACCGGCCCAACTAAAGTTAAATGGGTAGATTGCCCAGCAAACTCGCACGATGAAGAAGTACTTCGTCCAGTGAGTAACCCATTTAGTAAGCAAGGTGGTCTGCAACTTCTAACTGGCAACTTAGGTAAAGCTGTTATCAAAGTGTCAGCGGTTGCTGAAGAACATCAAACCGTTACTGCTCCTGCAAAAGTATTTAGCTCACAAAGTGCTCTTCAAGATGCATACACTCGTGGCGAATTAAACCAAGACTTTATTGCCGTGCTAAAAGAGCAAGGCCCTAAAGCGAAAGGTATGCCAGAGCTACACAAGTTAACGCCAGTAATGGCAACGCTTCAAGATGAAGGCTTTAAAGTAGCCATTGTTACTGACGGTCG
>NZ_AUTI01000145.1:0-990 GCF_000497995.1 Pseudoalteromonas sp. TB25 | reverse complement strand
CCTGGCACAGTTTCAGCTGTTTCTGTATTTGCTTCCGTACCCGCATCATAAGCAGTCGTAGTGCGTGATAACGAACCGCCAACTTCTAATGTTGATACATCTAAAGAACTAAGACCGGTAAAAGCATCATTTGTATTCCCAAGCATGGCAGCAAATGACAAATTAAGCGTTTCTTGCTCTTCAACAGTAATGATTACTGTGGTGGTTTCACCAGGGCCAATAGCGCCTTCAGCTGAAACTGCAGCAAGTGCACTTTCGTAGCTGAGGTATTCTTCATTTGCACCGCTTTCTGCAAGCATTTCTAAGCCAACAGAAGCTGTTGTACCGAAGGTCCAAGGTGCTTCATCTTCAAAAGCAATGACAGAGAGTGGTGACAAAGGCTGTCCTGCAGTTAAGTTACTAAAAGTAATAGTAAACTCACTGATCACAGGTTCTACAACAATTGGCTCAACAACGACCGGCTCTTCAACAACTGGGTCGTTATCATTATCGCTACACGCTGCAAGTGTGGTTGCAAGTGCAAGCACTAGTAGACTTTTTTTAAGGTTGTTAGCAGATGACATAATCATGCTCCTACTTAACTGTAACGGTTAATTGTGCTACTGGGTTTAACCATCTGTGTACTGTATTACTTAAATCGCTATTACCCGCTTCTAAATCGTCATCACCTAAGCTACCCGGGTGAATATGAATGTTAGTGTTTGTATCACCACTTAATACACCTGTACCGCCAGTGCCAGCGTCGCCACCTGGAGCAGCAGGAATACCCGGAGTACCTGGTGCGCCAGAGCCTTCAACTACAAGCTCATTGTTTTGTTCTGTGCCTGCATCGTAAGCATTTAAATTAATTGTGTAAGTACCCGCTTCTGTTGGGATTTTCCAGCTGTTTAAGCCTACAAAGCCATCATTAGTTGGTAGCATCATTGCAGTTAAAGATAGGTACTCATTACCGTCAGTCGTGCTCAGTGTTGCCGTTGTAGATGCGGCTGG
>NZ_AUTI01000144.1:0-573 GCF_000497995.1 Pseudoalteromonas sp. TB25 | reverse complement strand
GGCAGACGTCGCAAGGCCATCACCAAACAAAGTACGGTGAAGCCCAGGCTTTTTCAAAAAGTCTTTATTGGTTACTTGGCTAATAGCCATCATATCGCCAATATGCTCAATTGCAGGTGCTATTGCTACAGGCACCATAAACAAAATAGCCTGCCATTTAAACTCAGGCCATGTGAAGTTTGGTACAGCAAACCACTGTGCGTTAGTTACTGCGTCAAATTGCACAACGCCCATTGCAAGCGATAAACAATAACCCGCTACAACCCCTGCCAGAATAGGTATAAGCTTAAATACGCCTTTTCCCCACACTGCAAAAATAAGCGTAACCACTAACGAGAACAACGAAATATAAATAGCGCTGTTGTAATCAATAATTTGAATACTGCCGTCGCCACTTTTACCCATCGCCATATTTACAGCAACAGGTGCAAGCGCTAAACCAATAACCATAATTACTGGGCCCACAACCACAGGCGGTAAAATTTTATGAAGCGTTGCAACGCCTTTAAATTTCACTAATAAACTTAAAAGCATATAAGCAAAGCCGGCCACCATTAAGCCGCCCATAGTGGC
>NZ_AUTI01000143.1:0-2883 GCF_000497995.1 Pseudoalteromonas sp. TB25 | reverse complement strand
CCTGCCATACTAGCGGTTACTTGCTCAGACAAAATACGCACTGCATCAACAGCATCAATATTTTTAGGGTCGTCAGGCAGTATGTCGGCTATAAGTAAATTTTGCAGCGGTTTATCTAGCATATTAGCTAGCTCAGAAAGTGAGGGCTCACCGGCATGAAATAAATCTTTAGGGTGACCAAATAACTCCACCGATAAGTCATGAAACTCTGGTGTGCCACGATACTCAAGCATGCTTAATACTGTTTTATACTCTGTGCACATTTTTCCCATGTATTGAGCTATGGGATTTAACTGACCCAATTGGTTAATAATGTTACGGTGCAAAGTAGAAAACGCTTGGCGTAACTCGCTAGGTACAAAACCAAGATCGCGCTGTTGATAGTATGCACGATCGATCAGTGGATTTTTTTGACATTTTTGTCTAAAAAACTCCTCTTTAGTTTGTTTATCCCAATTAATAGCATCGAGTATCCTAATAGGCGTTTGCAATGCAATTAATTGATCCGATAACTCACGAGTTTTTAGTAGTAACGCCTTGTCTATCATGGTGTAAGCTCAACAATAAATGAATTTTGAGCATAATTTAAAAAGGCCAAATTACAAAGCAATATCACATTTTTTTAGCTATTGTTTTTAAGATGATCGACCCTCATATCTATATCGTATTAGCTTTTTAATAAAAGGTATAAAACATGAAAAACGAACTCGACAATAAACAGATTTTAGCCGTATATGAACGCATAATTCAAAAAGGTGAAATGACTGATGAAGGTAAGCATTATCAAGGCGTTACTGCTTATTCAGACGTAGACGGTTACACCGTATATCTACAAGGTAGCGGCGTAGAACTGCGCTTTGGTTTTCATAATACTTACCACCTTAACTACGAGCATGAAAAGCATAAAGACGACTTTTTGAAAAAATTATATAACATTGCAAACGAGAGCTAATGCACCCACGAAAACTCAGACACCGCCCGACCAGTAAGCTCAATACTACTTTTATTAATCAAGTAGTAGAAGAGCTTAAAGCTAATCCAAGTAAAGTCTCTATTATTCAAGACAACCTAGAACAGTACCGTTCTCAAACTCATTTAAAGCGTGGTTTTTTACTGGCTATAGAGCGCTTTGATTGGGTATTTGAAGCAAGCAAAGATATTGATTTCATTTGCCAGCAAATTTTAGCTGATGACTACATTGGCAATAGACTAAGACGTTACCCCCTACTTTTTAAAGGCGTTATTAATAATGCCTAACCTTTCAATACCAAGCGCTTTAAAGCGATAAAACCACAAAGTTTACTCTCCATATAAATTTATTAGAGCACTAAGCAATTGCAGGTTTAGTGCTCTTTTGTATCAAAATAATACTATTAGTACTCTAACTATTATTGTTCTAATGGTTTTTTGACATTTTATTCATTTATTGCTGTAAACAAATCATTACTATTATTAAATTTAAAAATTAAATTCTCAAGCTACTGTTTTAAATAAAATTTAATAAATAAAAACCACATCTTCTTTGTCCTATTAATTGCTCTTTTATTAATGATTAATCTACATTTTGGCATCTAGATATTTACCTCAACCTTGAATTGTTAGAGCTATTACCTTAAGCTTATCTTTATTGAACGTTCAATTAATAAAAATTATGCCTAAAGTTGGAATGGAACCTGTCAGGCGTCAGCAGCTAATTGACGCAACTATAGAATCTGTTGCGACGAATGGATTACAAGGAACGACTATAAACAGCATTAGTAAAAATGCAGGTTTATCGTCGGGTATTATTAGTCATTATTTTGGTGGTAAGCAGGGGTTGATTGAAGCCACTGTTCGATACTTACTAACAAGCTTAAAACAAGACTTGATAGGCAAAGTAAATCATCAAACAAATGCGACTGAACGTTTAATGTTTATTATCGAAGCCAACTTTGCGCTTGTACAACAGCGTAATGATACAACCCGAACGTGGTTAAGTTTTTGGGCGCAATCGATGCATGATGAAGAATTACACCGACTACAAAATGTAAACAGTAAACGCTTGCAAAGTAATTTAGCATTTTCTTTTAAACAATTAATGCCTATTGAGCAAGCAAATCAAGCTGCAGAACTTAGCGCCGCAATGATCGATGGCCTATGGTTAAGAGCAGTACTGAGTAAATCAGACAATAATCAGTTTAAACACTGTGAAAAGTTAGCAAAAAGCTATGTACTTTCACTTATCAAGCAATATGGAGCCTAGCGTGACTACACCTGTCTATCAAAATTTTATTAACGGCCATTTTCTTGCAAACCAGAACGGCAAAACATTTGATGTAACAAACCCAGCAACGGGCGAGGTTATTTACGCAGTAGAAATTGCCGACGAATTTATTCAAAACGCAGCCATTGCCAGTGCAAAGCAAGGTTTTGCTCAGTGGTCAGCAATGACACCCATTGAACGTAGCCGCATTTTATTAAAAGCAGTGGCTATTTTACGCGAGCGCAACGATGAACTAGCACTTGTAGAAGTACTCGACACCGGTAAACCAATGCAAGAAGCAAATTGTGTTGATATTGAAACTGGCGCTGATGTAATTGAATACTTTGCAGGTCTTGCGCCAGCACAAGTAGGCCAACAACAAATGGTTGGTGATGACTTTTACTACACACGCAAAGAACCATTAGGTATTTGTGCGGGTATTGGTGCATGGAACTACCCACTACAAATTGCATGTTGGAAGTCGGGCCCTGCCCTTGCTGCTGGTAATGCATTTATATTCAAACCATCAGAAGAAACACCACTGGGCGCTCTTAAACTTGCAGAAGTATTTGTTGAAGCTGGCGTACCTGCAGGTGTGTTTAATGTGGTTCAAGGCGCGGGCGATGTAGGCCAGTGGCTAA
>NZ_AUTI01000142.1:0-2211 GCF_000497995.1 Pseudoalteromonas sp. TB25 | reverse complement strand
AGCAACCATTTGGGTGTTAGCGTCTATTGGTGTAATGATAGCCACCGAAAACTTGGGCGCAGCTATTAAGCTTTCTGTGCTGGTGGTCGGTATTTTATACGGTGTTGATGTGCTTGAAGCTAAGTTTAAAAGTTTAAGTAAAGGTGTGCACACTAAAGTTAAAATTTATTCTAAGCGCTATTATCGCAAAAGCGAAAATAAAACAGAGCGCCACTTATAAAGTGGCGTCTTTATAATTAAATTTATAACTAACTTAATACTAATTTTTGATGCACTAAAGCATCGCAAAGTGCTTGTGGGCGGCCTAAATAATAGCCCTGAACCTTATCGACATTTAGTTTGCGTAGGGTGTTTATTTCTTCTAGTGTTTCTATGCCTTCGGCAATAATATTACAACCAATGTCTTTAGCAAATCCGCATAATGCTTTAGCTAATAAGTATTTACGACGATCGCTATTAATGTTTCGGGTAAGGCTAATATCAAGTTTAATAATATCTGCTTGTAGCTCCAAAATATGCTGAAAAGAAGAATACCCCGCACCAACATCGTCTATAGCTAGGCGTATGCCTTTTTTACGCAGTGGCGCGAGTGCCGTTAACATTTCATTGTAGTTGGCAATAGGAGAGTGTTCGGTTACCTCCAATACTATATTACTGCAATCAGAAATAGCAGCTAATGCATTGGCAACGGCACCACTTAGTATATGCTCTGGAGAGGTGTTAATTGACACATACACCTCTTTATTAAAATGACTCATATTGCCTAAAACATTGTTTATTGCCAACATTTCTAGGGCTTCACCTAAACCAAACTGTGCTGCTTCATCAAACCAAATGTTAGGTGTTCTATAGGGCTCAACAAAAAAGCGAGACAAGGATTCGTAACCCGAAACTTTATTTGTGTTTAAGCTATATATAGGCTGGTAGTAAATTTCAATATTGTTTGTGTTTATAATATTAAGTACGTTAGATTTAATAAGTTGTTTTGCTTCATTGTCTTGTATTTGTGTATCAATAAGCTGTGAAGCCAGATCTGAAATTAAATTTAAAAACGCCAGATCACGCTTGTTTAATGTGTCGTCCTCTTGCTCGTTATAGCAGCAAAATGTGCCATAAATATCGCCGTTATATAAGGTAATTGGCACCCCAATATAAGCGCCAATATTAAGCTTTTTAGTAACCGGCATATCGCGGGTTATACTATTTTTACTGGTGTCAGGTATTATATTATCTAGTTCATTATTGGCTAATTTATTACAGTAGGTTTCGTTTATGGGATCAAAATTACCTACTTTTACAATCTCGTTAGGGCGTTTGGTATCAACTAATTTAAATATACGTTTAGAGTCTTTAAACTCAGAAATAAAAGCAACGTCCATATCAAGGTGTTTACGAATAAGTGCTAGCAAGCGAGTTAGTCTAGTATTGAGATCAGTCTCTGCTTCAATATCTAATAGTAAATTTTCACTAAAATTTACATGCATATTTCCAACTTCCTGTGTTTTAGTTAATGGTTTATATTAATACAGTAGCCTAGCTTGTTTTTAAAGTATTAACCAAACAATTTTTTTCTCACTACTTTACGATACTCTCTGGGTGTTTGGTTCAGTATTTTTCTAAATATTCGCGTTAAATGACCTTGATCGTTATAGCCTACTTCTAACGCTACTTCCTGAATTGATAAATTTGACGAAGCGAGCAACTCTTTAGCACCTTCTACTCGTAACTGTTGCCAATACTCAATAGGGCTTTGGTTGGTAGCTGCTTTAAAGCGCCGCGTAAAAGAGCGATAGCTTAAATTAAACTGTGCGGCTACATCCTGTAAATTAAGCTCTGTTGCTAAGTTGGTTTTTAACCAAAATTGAATTTGGGCAATTAACTCATCGGGATGGCGATCAACCGCACCTTCAAGATAGCGCTGATCTTCGTAGGGTTTGCGTATTTCGTGGGAAAAATTGCGCTCAACATGCTGCGCGGCAGCTTTGCCATAATACTGCCTAATAATATGCACTATTACATCGGCTAGGGCGTTTAGGCTGGCTACGGTATAGAGTCGCTCGGATTGAGTAATAAAAAAGTCAGGCTTTAACAGTACTTTGGGGTAGTCGTGACTAAATTGTTTAGCGTAATGCCAATGGGTGGTTGCTGGGTGCCCGTCAAGTAACCCGGCCTCTGCTAGTAAACAGTTGCCAGTGCCTACACCTATAATAT
>NZ_AUTI01000141.1:0-2583 GCF_000497995.1 Pseudoalteromonas sp. TB25 | reverse complement strand
CGGCCGCCATTGCTTCTAAAAGTACTAAAGGCTGCGCTTCGGAAATCGAGGTTAAAGCTACAATTCCGAGCTTAGGCAAAATTTTGGTAATATCTTGCATACCTAAAAACTTTACACTGCTTTGTAAATCAAGACTGCCTACAAGTAGTTCACACTCTTTGTAATATTGCGGGTCTTCTTCATAAGGGCCGATGATCCAGCCTTCTACTTCAGGCAGCATCGATTGTGCCTCTTTAATCGCACGTATAAAGGTTTTAATATCTTTTATAGGCACTACACGTCCAATTAATCCAACAACTGATGGTATCTGTTTTGGACGCTGCTTAAGCGCTTCAATAAAGCGCACTGTTTTAATTCCATTAGGTACAACAAATGCTTTTTCAGGCGCTGCACCATCCTTTATTTGGCGCTGCCTGTTACCGTCGTATAGCGAAATGACCTTATCTGCTTCTTGGTATGTTGTTCGGCCGATTTGCTCAAAAAAGCTGATCCACATACGGCGAATAAAGCCCATCTCGGTATTTAAGTTTTTACCTAGGCTTTGCTCAGACTCTTTAATCCAACTGGCTTGAATAAGATCTATTTTTCTCTCTTTGGTGTAAATACCATGTTCGGTCAACAAAAAGGGAGTATCGCTTATTGCACTGGCACCAGATCCTAAAATACCAGCATACCCAGTAGATATTGAGTGAATAAGTTTAACCTTTGGAAGTCCACGTGCAATTTCGGCTATTTTAAATAGCGGTTTATATAAATTGCGGTATGACCAAAAAAAGTCAATAAAAGAGGATTCATCACAAAAAGTTGAATAGTAATTGGTGAGTACTTGCCACGATGATTCACTATATAAAAAGTCGGCTTCGTTAATACCGTCTTTTTTAGCCAAAGTCTCAAATGCAAACTTTAATAACTCAGTTGGGATGGGCTCATCACAATCCCTAAAATAATTTTGTAGTTGCTGCCAAAAATCAAAGAGCTCTTTTTTATATTTAACGCCATGCTTAGCTTTTATTTCAGATGTGTCATTTTCCACTAAATAATGAACATGCAGCTTGGTAACGTTTTCAGGCAAAGTATATTGAATCTCGCCATAATGCTCTGGTGCTCCACCTATAAAAACAAGCTCAAAGTTATAATGAGGTAACCCTTCAATTATTTGATGAACCCAGCTAGATACGCCACCACGTACATAAGGGTAAGTGCCTTCTAAAAGCAGTAAAATGTCTGCATTTTTATTACTCATGCCAATACTCCTGCAAATGACGTAATTCACTGCCCTTAGGTTGTTCTGGGAGTTCTTTTAAGTAGCGTTTACAGTCGTCAAACTTGTTCATACAAAAGGCAACTTCGGCTTTATAAGGCAATACATGGCGCCTTGCCATACCAAACTCAGTTGCTTTAAGTAGATACTCATGGGCTATTTCGTATTTGTCTAAGGCTAAAGATATACGCCCTAAAAATATAAAAGTTGCAGGTGTTTTTACGTGCTCAATACTTTGCAATGCAAGTGCTTCTGCTTTTTCTAAAACGTATTTACGCAGTGCGCCTTGTGCTAAGCCTAAATAGCTCAGTTCCCAATAAAGTTCGGCTAGCTGTTTTTGTAAATGACTCAATTTTGGCTGCTTAGTTGTAACTGCTATTTCTTGCTGATACAAACTGATTTTTTCGTTAAGTTTGGTTTCTTTACCATCAAGGGTTGAGTAGGCGAGCAAGCGAATATCATCTTCTAAATCTTTAAGTGCTAGCTTTAAAATAGGAATAGCTTGTGAGTCACTCATGTGACGAGCCGCCATTACAGCACTTAAACGCTTATTTGGCTCATTAGCGTGCTTCAAAATTGCTTTAAGTCCACCAATTGAATAGGTTGGATTTGCTGATATTGCTCTGGCTTCAAAAGGAAGCTCAGGTATTTTATGCTCCTCTATTTCTATCTCGTCATTCTTGAGAGGTTTACAAAGAGCAAATGTAAGCGCTACTACAACACCTATAATTCCAAGTACTGGTAATGTAAACAATAATAAAAACATGAGTAGCAAAGAGCTATAAGGAGTCGTTTTGTATTTTTTAGGTATAAAAACATAACTAACAATAGCAAAAAAGATGCTAGCGATAGCATGCAATAATATAGCTAAAAACCAATCAGGTGTTTCCAGTACTTCTATTAGTGCAAAGTACTGACAAATACACCCTAATATAGCCGCTACAATAATTATAATCATGAAAGTGAAACCAATCTCTTTATGTCATCTGAGCTTATAGGTAGTGCAAGTTGCTGCTCAATAACAATATCAAGCTCAGCTAAAGTGCTACCAGTGCGCTCTTTACACCAAGTGTTCATTCGGGCGATAAACCCTGCTTTTTCAAGCTCATCAGCTAATGGCATTAATAGCAGTAATACCTGATTTTGATTATCGTACAAATAAATGTCTAAACCACGGCGTGCTTCACTTAAATAACTCATAAGTTGAGTGGATTTATCAGTAATATTATTAGCTTTTATTTTTAGTAGCTGCGATGGAATGTTGTATCGTTTTGCTTCTTTATTCGCACGTTTAACTTGGCGAATAAAGTATGGATACTCTT
>NZ_AUTI01000140.1:0-4801 GCF_000497995.1 Pseudoalteromonas sp. TB25 | reverse complement strand
ATGTCGGCATTGCTGGCAGCTTCGCGCGGGGTTAGTGCAAAGCTTCCTGAATGTTCTGCAGTCCACGTTTGTGCTTTAGCTTGTGTGCGGTTATAAACGCATATGCTGTGCCCTGCTTTTGCTAAATGCCCCGCCATTGGGTAACCCATTACGCCTAAACCTATAAATGCGACTTTCATTGACATAAAAATGACCTATTTAACTGATAACTTAGAAACTAGACCTCGATTATGTCAACCGGTCGATAAAAAAGCGAATGAAAGTCTTTATAAAATTTCCTCAACGGGAAAGGTAAGTAGGTAACCTATGGACAGTATTTATCAATTTAATGCACCACTTTATAACAGCGAAAATTTTCCTCTTAGCCAGCTACAGGGCAAAACCGTCCTTATTGTTAATACAGCGAGTAAGTGTAATTTTTCGGTGCAATTAAACGCGCTCGAAAAGCTCTATCAGCAATACAAAAGCAATGGTTTTACTGTGCTTGCGTTTCCGTGTAACCAGTTTGGCCAAAATGAGCCGCTTGATAATTTAGCCATTAAAGACTTTTACCAAGATCAATTTAATATCTCGTTTGAGGTATTTGGTAAGGTAATGGTAAACGGGCCAGAAACACATCCGTTGTTTAATTATTTAAAGTCGCATACGCGGGGTATTTCGCAAAACCGTGCAATTAAGTGGAATTTCACTAAGTTTTTAATTAACTCACAAGGGCAACTTGTTGCACGCTATGCACCGCGTACTAAGCCCGAAACACTTAAACAAGTAATAGAAAGTAACTTACTGCAAGCCGCAAAGTTAAGCGCTGCAAGAGGTGGTAAAAAGGTAGCATCAAAAATACCTTTGTTTACGCCAGCTAAGGCTTAATTTAAATCAATAAAATGCGTGTTACCAGAGCATAGGTTTATAAAGTAGTTTATTGTATTGATACTTATTAAGCGTCGAGGCTATTACCATGAATATTGCTTTTTTTAGTACTCAAAAGTACGAACTGCCTTTTTTTGAACAAAGTACACGCGATTACAGTAATATAAAAATAACGTATTTTGAGCAAGCCCTGAGCGAACAAACGGCTATTTTAGCAAACGGGTTTGATGCCATATGCGTATTTGTTAACGACACTGTAAACGCCACTGTTATTGAACAACTGGCAAGCCAAGGCATAAATACTATTTTGCTACGTTGTGCAGGATTTAATAACGTTGATTTACCTGCCGCAAAAGCACATAAAATTAAAGTATTACGCGTACCAGCATACAGCCCAGAAGCAGTAGCCGAGCATTGTATTGCACTTATGCTCACGCTTAGCCGTAAAACCCATAAAGCGTATAACCGCGTACGCGAAGACAATTTTGATTTAAACGGATTACTAGGCTTTAACTTGCACAATAAAACCGTGGGTATTGTAGGTTGCGGTAAAATTGGCCTTGCGCTGTGCAACATTTTAAACGGCTTTGGCGCTAAAGTATTAGTGTGCGACCCATACGCGCAACCTGGCAATTATACAATTACCGATATAGACACCTTACTTAGCCAAAGCGATGTGATTTCTTTGCATTGCCCATTAACGGAACAAACTCATCATCTAATAGATGATGAGGCATTTAGTAAAATGAAAACCGGCGTTATGCTTATTAACACCTCTCGCGGGGCACTGCTTAACAGCAAAGCGTGCATTAATGCACTTAAAACTAAAAAATTAGGGTATTTAGGGCTCGACGTTTACGAGCAAGAGTCGGAGCTATTTTTTAAAAACCACAGTGACGAAATAAACCAAGACGATATATTTTCGCGCTTAGTGAGCTTTAAAAATGTATTAGTAACGGGGCATCAGGGCTTTTTTACACAAGAAGCACTCACCGAAATAGCAAACACAACCCTGCTTAACGCGTTTGAAGTAAGTGAAGGTAGGCCTCTAACTAATGAGGTTTTATAAAGACCTAAGCTATACCTAGATAACAGGCACAAAAAAAGCGAATAAGGTGAGCCCTATTCGCTTTTTTTGTTTAAAAATTCACTTTAAATAGAGCTTAACCAAACGCAACGTTTGCAAATACCAAGGTCATTAATATTGGGCAAACAAAACGAATATACTGAGCAAACCAGTAATGTACGCCGGTTGTTGCTTGGTGTAATTTATTACCACGCTGCCACATCCAACCTACCGTAATAAAGTAAAACAAGCCCATAAGCGGCAATTGGTATTGAGTAAATAGCATAATAACTAAGCCAAATAACCAATCAAAATTTAGTATAATTGCGCTTGCACACACAAGTACAACGGCGCTCACTGCCCATGTTGCTTTGGTGCGACTAACGTTGTGGTTTTCGACTAAAAACGCTACCGGAATTTCAGTCGTCGATATAGTTGACGTAACCGATGCGATAGACATTAATACAAAAAACAATAAACCAACTAATAAGCCAATTTCGCCCATGGTGCTAAATAGCTCAGGTAAAATAGCAAAAATTAGCTGCCCTTCACCAATCAATTTACCGCCACTAAATACCTCTACACCGCTGTGCTGCGCCACATAAATAGCAGGAATAATAAGTAATCCCGCTAAAAAAGCAACGCCAGTATCAAGTAATGCAACACCTGCGGTGAGCTTTGGTAAATTAGCATCTGGTTGTAAATACGAGCCGTAAATCATCATACAACCCACACCTAGTGAGAGCGAAAAGAACGCTTGCCCCATTGCGGCAATAATTAAATTAGGGTCGAGTATTTGGCTAAAATCAGGAATTAAATACGCGGCAAAACCTTCGCTTGCGCCATCGAGTGTTGCAATGTAGGCAATTAAACCAACAAGCAGCACAAGTAACAGTGGCATTAATCGGCGCGACCAGGTTTCGATTCCCGACTTAACCCCTTTTAAAATAATACTGGCGGTTAAAATAAGCATAAGCGGCGTAAATACAAAATTACGCAGCACTGAGTCGCTATGTAAAAATTCGCTTGCGCCCGTAAACCCAAAAAAGGTTGTTATGGGTTCAATAGCGTACGAGAGCATCCACCCTGCCACTATTGAATAAAAACTTAGCATAACAACTGCGCCCGCAAGACCTATGTAACCGGCTGCTGCACCTACTTTACGGCTAGTGTTTTGCCATGCATCACCCAATGCTTTTACAGGATTAGCTTGTGCTTTGTGACCTAAATAAAGTTCGGTATACAGCGCAGGTAGCGCAAGTAAAAATATAACAATAAAATAAACCAGTAAAAAAGCACCGCCGCCATGGTTGGCCGCTTGCGTAGGAAAACCCCAAATATTACCCAAACCCACTGCTGCGCCAGCAGCGGCTAAAACAAAACCAAGTCGGCTTTGAAACCCATCACGCACTTGTGCCATACATCTACAAATCTGTTATTATTTTGATTATTGTGAATTAAACCATATTTCATGCCAGCTGAGTAATAAAATTGTACCCAGCCTTTGTTAGTGGCGTTAACCGCTCACAATATCAGCGACTTCTTTTGCTTTAGGGCTTTTATGACTGAACACTATTTTAAAAACGCCTTGAGTATTACTTCAACTCAATTGGCAAATTTGTCTTTAGCGAGTAACAGCATTTTATTATTTAATGCTAAAACACTTGAGCTTAGTGACTTTAATTTGCCCGATTGCTTAAGCCCGTTTGAGTTAAACATTATAAACCGCCGTAAAAGCCCACAAGCTAAGCAAGAGTATTTAGCGACGCGGTTATTGTTAAAACACCTTATTAAAGTAACGCAGCCGCAACATACGCACGTACCCCTTAATAAAATGAGTACAGAATTTGACGAAGCAAGCTCAAAGCTGCAAATACAAGTGGGTGGTGATGTTATAAATACCTGTATTTCGCACTCGCATGGTTTAGTTGGGGTCGCGCTAAATTTTGATAAAAGTGAGTTTGGGTTTGATATTGAAAAAGTAAGCCTAAAGCGCCCATTTGAAAAGCTCGCTAAGCATTTTTATCATAATGATGAAATTACACTTATCACCAAGCCCACTAATACCCAAGCCCAAGCAGATACGTTTTTTAGAATTTGGACACTAAAAGAGTCTCTTGCTAAAGCCACCAGCCGCCCTATTGCAAAGTTACTTAGCCCCAATGTGTTTGACGAATTAAATAGTGCAAAGCTGAGTGCTTGCAGTAATCGCGTTACTGTAGCTGATAGCAGTGACAGTAATGTTTGTTTTGATGTGAGTGTGGTGCATAAAAAAAGCACCGACTGGCGATGCTTTTTATTAAGTGATTTTACTAGGTGATTTTCCTGAATAACGGTTATTTACGCAGCAAAATCATTTTCTAATAAACGGCTATGAATAGACTGTACTACGTTATCTGACTCAGTTTGCTCTACTAAAAAGCACAGGTTGTGCTTACTAGCACCGTGACAAATTAATCGAATGTTAAAGTCTTTTAGTACACTCATTAAGTTCATTTCGTGTTGGCGTAATTGAATCTCAGAGCCAATAAGTGCCACCAATGTTAGGTTGTTTTCTACCGAAACATGGCAAAACTCTGCAAGCTTATCTAGGCATTCTTGATCAAGCTCTGGGCGCGAGGCGTTTTGCGCGTTATCAAGGGTTATAGCCACACTGATTTCTGATGTGGTTACCAAATCTACCGATATATTGTATTCACTTAATAGTGTAAATACGCGTGCTAAAAAGCCGCTTGCTAGTAGCATTTCTGGGCTTTTAAGCGTAAGCAATATTTGGTTTTTACGTTGCGTTACTGCGCGTATACCTGGTTGCTGCGATTTTTCGCGCTCAATCCATGTACCGCCACGCTCTGGCTCGCGGCTAGAACC
>NZ_AUTI01000139.1:0-5004 GCF_000497995.1 Pseudoalteromonas sp. TB25 | reverse complement strand
GCGGCCATGCAGGCTGTGTGTAAAAAAGCGGGCTGGCAAGTGTGCATGATATAGATTTAATTGAAGCCAATGAGGCATTTTCAGATCAAGCTTTGCATGTAAATACTGCGTTGGGGGTTGGATAGTAATAAAGTAAATGTTAACGGGGGGCGGTTGCACTTGGTCATCCAATTGGAGCTTCAGGTTGTCGTATTTTAGTTTCGTTAATATATCAAATGAAGCATGCGAACAAAGCAGAAGGGCTTACAAAACTTTGTATTGGCGGGGGCATGGGTATTGCCATGCTCATATCACACGACTGTAAGTAGTTTTGTTTTGCTAACGTGTTATAAATTTAAGTGACTATAGCCGAGTACTTCTTGGCTATAGTCCGTATAATATTAAATTCTTAATTAAAAAGCGTTAAGCTTTTCCCCGAAGTGCAGAAATACAGCTTGCCAAAACCACACAACCCAACGAAATATTAAATGCCAGCGAGATTGTACTCATTAATGCAGTGCTATTTTGCGCCGAAAAAGTTTTGTCGCCTAAATAATAATGGACAATTAGATTGACTAAACTCATTCCAAATAAATTACCAATTGTGCGTGATAAATTCATGGAAGAAGAGGCTACGCCTAACTCATTCTTATCTACAGCGCCCATAATTGCATTATTGTTAGGCGTTGAGAATAAGCCAAAGCCAACACCTAACAATAACAGTGAGCCACTTATGTATGTGATACTTGAGTCCATAGATAACAGTGATAGTAAAAAAAAGCTGACCATAACAATTATACAGCCAAATGTAGCTATTATGCGTGGCTGTATTTTATCTGAAAGTTTACCTGACAATGGTGCCATAATGGCCATAGAAACCGCTTGCAGTAAAACGATTTGGCCAGCATGAGAAGGACTTAACCCTTTAATATATTGCAGATATAAGCTTAACAAAAAAGCCAATGAAAAATTACTGGCGTACATTAGAAACGATGTAGATAGTGATAAGCTAAATACTCTGCTTTCTAAAAACATTTGTACTCTGATTAATGGTCGCCTACTTTTACTTTGGTGAATAATAAATAATCCTAAGCTTATTACCGAAAGTAATGTTAAACCCCAGCCAGTCATAGTGGGTAAATCACTGAGCCCTAATACTAAACATATTGCAAAGAGTGAGAAAAGCCCAGTACCCCACCAGTCAAACGAAGATTTTTTATCGTTTTTCCACTCACCATGTAAAAAAAGTTTAATAGAAAGCAGTAGCAGAAGTACAAGCGGAATTTGAGAGTAAAATACAGCTCGCCATCCCCATATTTCTGTCAGCCAACCGCCTACTGCAGGGGCCGCACTTAAGCCTATATAAACACATGCTGCAGAGGTGCCTAGTGCCATACCTCTTTTATTATTTGGTGTAATAGAGGTAATAATAGCTACACCAATACCAAAAATCATTGCTCCTGCAGCGCCTTGTACAAAACGCCAAAAAAGCACCCATTCAATTGATGATGCACTAGCACACATCAGTGATGCTAGTGCATTTAAGCTTAAGCCAAATGCATAGACTCGCTTGCGACCATAATTATCGGCTATTTTCCCGCAAGGCAGCATAAATATCACGCTACTAAGTAAGTAAAGGGTCGGCATCCAACCAATCATTTTAGCGCTTGCTTGTAAATCTTGAGCAAGATTTGGAATGGCAATGTTGACACCGGCCATACCAAGAGGTCCGATAATAGATCCGCTGCATACAATTATAAGCGCGATGGTAGTAATAGGGAGTTTAAACAAATATGGTCCTTAACGCGTAGACTATAAAAATAATAAAAAGTGGTGCTTGAAAGCATTGGTTGCGAGTGCGTTTATTATTGCTAATAGCAAAGGAGGTAGCAAGTTTGGTCTACTAAGCATCAACGTAACTTTAAAGCAGCGTATTTCTTGGTCCAATATGATGAGGTATTACTTTGTAGACCATTGAAAAAGTAATACCGTAGATTAGTTAATATAAATAAACATGCCTTTAAGCTTCACATAACCGCTTAATTGTACTAGCTCAGACTTGATCCGACAGTCGCATCTGTGCCAACAGCAGGCATTGGTAACACCTTTGTCATTTGCATTTTGTGTAGTAGGGTTTTGGGATAAAGTGGCGTAGCCACCCCAAAACGGAGCGAACACCAAAACGTCAAATTGGCAAACCTGTTATGTTTTTAATGCCCATGCTTTCGCATTAGTCTTTTACATAGAGCATCTAGTTTTTCTCTACTTTTTCTAATATGAGCCCTAGAATCCTCATAGGCCATATGACCTTCTCCCTCTGGAAGAGACTTTCCTTTATAGGCAATTTCTAAAATTGGCATGCGCCATATATAGAAGTCATCTGGTGAAAAATTCTCGGCCCGGAAATAGAGACCACAAATTATTTGCATTTTGGTAATTGAGTCATTCAGTTTATTAACTGACTCGCTAGGATATTCATAATATCTTTCAGGGTGATCAATACCTTGCTGCGATAGAGCCTCCATCAATTCTCTGCATGCAGAAACATATTCATTGGATGCTGAAAATAGCTCTTCAATTTTTTCAATAAGCAACTCGCGCTTAGAACGCCTTGATACAAACCATTGATTAAGTAATACAACAAAGATTGCGACTACAGCCGATATCAGTATTGCCACCAGTTTAGCTTGATCAGACTTATCTGCGAATATCTCAATAATCCAATTCAACTGGTAACTCTCCTAGAAATATAATGCTCGCCTAAACAGCGATTAATAATGGGCTAAAATATTAAGCTCAGCGACAATAACCGATTGTTAATTGACCGAGCGAACTTGAGAGCGAATTGAAGCTCTCGTTATGCATTTTATATTTCAGCGTCAGCTACTTCTTTTTCTTTCTCAGGCTCTGCCTTGATGTAACCATCGTCAATTAGTAAAGCATTCAATGATTTATACTCAAAACCTTTAGCCTTTATTGAGCTTATAAATTCAACCCATATTTCCGAATGACTAACAACATTCCCCTTTGTTTCAGAGTATAAATTACGAAAAACTTCATCTATAGCACCAGCATCTAATATTTGATTAATTCCCCATGTTTCATTATCAATTACCCCTTTAAACAATACTTTCAAATCATTGTCTTCAATAAACTTAGAGTAAGGAATAAGGATACTCATCCCGTTAGAGTATGCGGCTGCAAAAGTACCGGACTTTACAAAATAACTGATAGCTTCATTTTTTAGCGATGGATACGGAGTAGATTTCAATAACTTATATATGCTATCAAAACCATCTTGTTTAATTGCTCTAAGGAAAATGGCATTAACATTTGGTATTTTGTCTGCTAAATCTGTGACTTGATAATGGAGCATTTTTTCTAAGTCCATATTTGAAATACACCCATCTAACCTTACGACAATAGCCTCATCAATCTTGGACCACACCTCAGGTCTTCTATTTAAAAATGGTAAACACCTCAGTAGTTTTCGATCATCAGTGTCGGCTAACATTTGTGATAATTTATCTTGAATAACATCACTATATACTACTGGGAAAATTCTACTAATGGCTCCCATTGAAGCTGAAAGTTTAGCTAATAGGGCTTGTTCAAGACCATCTTCATCTTTAAATAATCTCTTTAATAAGATTATTGTTAAGTTTCTAGCACTACTGTCACGGACACGACCTAAATATTTATCAGATGAAAGAACAGTAAATGCTTTTTCATCTTCCTCAGGGAATGACTCTTCATTAATTAAACTATAAATATCTTGAACTATTACTTTCCCTTTCATTGGAAGTTTTAGTAATAAGTAACTAGCCGCCTGTACGATGTATGCACGTGTTAACTCAGGTGATGGTGTAAATTGTCGCCCATCGGCTGAAAATGTAGGATGTGCACAAACATTGCGATCATCTTTTATTCGTTCCAAGTGAGCTTTTTCAATATGGGATATGATTTCTAAATCATCACAGGCATAAGTTAATATATCTTTTTCAAATGCCTGCATACCTGCAAAGTTATTTGGCTGAATTGCATCTAGTTTAGCCTCAAT
This sequence comes from Pseudoalteromonas sp. TB25, assembly GCF_000497995.1. Taxonomy (NCBI): domain Bacteria; kingdom Pseudomonadati; phylum Pseudomonadota; class Gammaproteobacteria; order Alteromonadales; family Pseudoalteromonadaceae; genus Pseudoalteromonas; species Pseudoalteromonas sp. TB25. Next base: position 965 of record NZ_AUTI01000139.1, on the reverse strand, counting down.
TACTTTAGCAGAAGCGTCGTTGCTCACACTTAATTCTCTAACTTTTTCAATTACATCTACACAAATAGCAATCCAAGTTGATATAACTGAAGCTCTATATGCTCCAGAGCGATAAGCAACAATAGCTTCATTAAAATATTTTTTAGCATGGGTGTTGCGAACTTTCGAAAGTAACTCGTCTAAATCACTAAATTGGAGAGACATATTCATCCTTTAATATACTAGTAGAAGTGAAGACAACTTATGATGTATAACATCTTTATAAGAGGACACTTTCACTATTTTAGCGCGAAAACGTCCTTATTTTATGAACTTATATTAATAGCAAATAGCGTAAACTATTGCCAGCTATAAATATTATGCTTTCTGTAGCCTATATAAACATGTAAAAAAGAGGAGATTTTGCTCTTATTCTTACTAAATTAATGACTACTCACCTCAATGACCGCTTCTCGCTCAAACCAGACCATTCTACATGGCTTTACCTGCCTAATAAACATAATTACTAATTGAAATATAATGGCAAACACACCCAGCAATAACAAATAAGTGCCAGATAGCGTGGCTAAATTGGGTGCTTTTAGCGCTGTAAAATAATGTACCTAAACTATAAAAAATACCGCCGGCAAGTAGCCAGTAAAGTGCTTTTACATCAACACTTGAATAAAGCGGATATACAATAGCCAGTGCAAACCAGCCCATGAGTAAGTAGGTGGCGAGTGATATTTTTTTATTACCGTTTTTTACAAATACTTTGTACGCTACGCCCGCCAGTGCCACCGCCCAAATAAATGTAAGTGTTGCCCATGACCAAGCACCGTTTAATGAGATTAATAAAAAGGGAGTGTAGGTGCCGGCAATTAATAAGTATATGGCGCAGTGATCGCACTTTTTATAAAAGGCTCTTAAGCGCGGTTGAATACTAGCGTGGTACAAAGTGGATGACAAAAACAGCACAAATAGAC
>NZ_AUTI01000138.1:0-2662 GCF_000497995.1 Pseudoalteromonas sp. TB25 | reverse complement strand
TTCAACCACAACACCTTGCTCTGCATATACTAAGCGCGCTAGGTTGCCTTTTTCGCTATCGGGTAACTGTGCAACAAATACCTTATTGAGCTCTTTGCCACCCTTTTCAATATTATGAATAAACACCACGGCTTTTTCGTTACCGGTTTCTTGGAACCGCCCAGCTCTGAGTGCGGATAGCCCCGCATCGGCTTTGGCTTGTTCTTTTAATTGATACTCTTGCTCGCTTGCCCACGGCGCAATATACATAGTCAGTGCTGCGGCTAATATAGCAAGCCCTACACTTGATATAAGTGTTACGCGCACAACATACCATTCACTTACGCCACAGGCTTTAAGTACGGTCATTTCGCTATCGGCGTAAATACGGCTGTAGGCTAAAATAATGCCTAAAAATATACTCAGCGGAAGTATTAGCGAGGCTAGTTGTGGAAGTTTTAGTGCAATCATCGATAGCACTAATTTAGCAGGAATGCTGCCCTCAGAGGCATCACCTAAAATACCAACTAACTTTTGTGACAAAAATATTGTCATCAAAGTTAAAAATACGGCGACCTGCGATTTTAAAACCTCAGCGGTCAAATAACGGAAAATTAGCAATGCTCGCCCCTGTTAAACATGGAATTTCACTACGATAGTGAGAATTGAATAGTTAAATAGCTATTTTACCCAATTAATACCGGCAAATAGGCTATTATTATAAGCCATCAAAATTAATTATCCTACCTAAGTGCACGATATAATGTTGCATTAGTAGCCCTTAAGCATATAAAGTTCAATTACACAGTAAGAGTCTAACAAAATCAGCTAAAATAAGAATTATCCTTACATAAGTTACGTAGATAAGACTAGAAAATACTTTTTTAGCCCCAACTTAGTAACTTAAACGACTCAAAACCAGGAGTAACAATGGAATTTAACGTAAAAAGTGGTAGCCCAGAAAAACAGCGCAGCGCATGTATTGTGGTTGGCGTTTACGAGCCACGTAGGTTATCCCCCATTGGTGAACAACTCGATAAAATTAGTGATGGTTATATCTCTAATTTACTTCGCCGTGGCGATTTAGAAGGTAAGCCAGGCCAAGTTTTGTTATTGCATCATGTACCTAATGTATTAAGCGAGCGCATATTGCTTGTTGGTTGTGGTAAAGAGCGTGAGCTTGATGATAAGCAATATAAACAAATCATTTCTAAAACTATTAATACCTTAAACGAAACGGGCTCTATGGAAGCAGTCTGCTTTTTAACAGAGCAACACGTTAAAGGTCGAGACACCTACTGGAAAGTACGTCAGGCAGTTGAGACAACGCAAGACTGCTTATATACGTTCAACCAACTGAAAAGTAAAAAAGTAGACCCTCGCCGTCCACTGCGTAAAATGGTGTTTAACGTACCAACACGACGCGAACTAACTATTGGCGAAAGCGCTATTGAGCATGGTTTAGCCATTGCAGCAGGTAGTAAGCTATGTAAAGACGTAGCTAATATGCCACCAAATATTTGTAATCCTGTGTACTTAGGTGAACAAGCACAAGAGCTGGCAACTGATTTTGACAACATCACTGTTGATCTTATTGACGAAAAGCAAATGGCAGAACTTGGTATGAATTCTTACCTAGCTGTTGGCCGAGGTAGTGATAACGAATCGATTATGTCGATTATTAACTACAAAGGCGCCGCTGATGACCAAGCCCCTATTGTACTTGTTGGTAAAGGTTTAACGTTTGATTCAGGCGGTATTTCATTAAAACCAGGCGAAGGCATGGACGAAATGAAATACGACATGGGCGGAGCAGCAGGCGTTATTGGCGCAATGCGTGCACTTGCACAAATGCAATTGCCGATTAACGTTATTGGTGTTTTAGCGGGTTGTGAAAACATGCCTGGCTCAAATGCGTATCGTCCAGGTGATATTTTAACAACAATGTCAGGGCAAACAGTTGAAGTATTAAACACCGACGCTGAAGGCCGCTTAGTATTATGTGACGCACTAACATATGTTGAACGCTTTAATCCAGATACGGTTATTGACGTAGCAACGCTAACTGGCGCGTGTATTGTAGCCCTTGGCGCGCATGCTACTGGTTTACTATCAAACCATAACCCACTTGCGCACGATTTATTAAAAGCGTCTGAGCAAAGTGGCGACCGTGCATGGCAGTTACCGTTATGGGATGACTATCAAGATCAACTAGAAAGCCCATTTGCTGACTTTACGAACTTAGGTGGACGCTCTGCGGGTACTATTACTGCGGCATGTTTCTTATCTAAATTTACTAAAAAGTATAATTGGGCACATTTAGATGTTGCCGGTACAGCGTGGCGCAGTGGCGCTAAAAAAGGCGCAACGGGCCGTCCTGTTCCTATGCTTACTCAGTATTTATTAAATCGAGCGGGTGTAAGCGAAGCTACGCACGATTAATAATCTATTTAGCTATTTATAAGGCGCCATTTGGCGCCTTATTTATTTGTGTATTAATTGAAGCAAACCCCGTTATATGGCAAAATCTGCCTCTTAATTTGTGTATATCAATTTGGTATACATTCAATGTCATGGGAAACCCCGATACAATGAACATGAACGCTAAATTTTTCGTTCTAAAGCAACAAGATGAGTCTAAAGCGAAGGCTGACGATCATTTTGCATTGGCAGCTCAAATTGC
>NZ_AUTI01000137.1:0-741 GCF_000497995.1 Pseudoalteromonas sp. TB25 | reverse complement strand
CCAGCCGGTAGCTTTCCCGTCAACTTCAGTCATAACATACTGAGATTTATTTTTACGGCTATAGCGTACAACAGCAAGATTACCATCAGGATCTTTAGCTGGTGCATCTGCTAAATAATAAAACTTAGGCGAAATGCGGTCTCTAAAGCGTTTTAGTTCTTCAACCTTAGGTGCACGTGTTTCACGTGACTTAGGAAAAGTATTTGCGGCTAAAAATATACCCGCAGCGCCATCACGTAAAACAAAATACGCATCTGACTTCTCACACTCTAATTCAGTAATGTGAACAGGATCTTCTTTTGGTGGAGCAGCCTCACCATTTTTAAGTAACTTACGTGTGTTCTTACACTCGTCGTTATTGCAACCAAAGTACTTACCAAAGCGACCCGATTTAAGCTCCATGTCAGAACCGCACTTATCACATTCGATAATTGGTCCGTCGTAGCCTTTAATTTTAAAGGTACCTTCTTCAACTATATGCCCTTTACATGCTGGGTTATTACCACACACATGTAGTTTACGGGTTTCGTCAATTAGGTATGAGTCCATTGCAGTTTCACAAATAGGACAACGCTTCATCTGCATTAATTTTTCGGTTTCTACGTCTTCGACATCAGCAGCAACCGCTTCATCGCCCGACACTAAGTTCATTGTTGTAGTACAACGCTCTTTTGGCGGAAGGCTGTAACCAGTACACCCTAAGAAAACACCGGTTGAAGCCGTACGTATGCCCATTTTGCG
>NZ_AUTI01000136.1:0-992 GCF_000497995.1 Pseudoalteromonas sp. TB25 | reverse complement strand
CAGCCGATACCGAAATTGCTAAAGCGTACATACACTCGCAAGACATGCTTAACTACCTGCAACAACACAGTAATTTAAAAGCACATTACCAAGAGCATGGCGATATTTTTACGGGGTTAAGTAGCAACGCTAGCAGTGAAGACCTACTAAGTTATTACATTGACCATACCACAGTCGAAATTGACGAAGACTCAGGCGTACTAAAAATATTAGCCCAGGGCTTTACGCCTGAATTTGCAAACACTCTAACGCAAACAATAGTTAACCGCGCAGAGTGGTATATAAATTCAATAGGCCACCAACTAGCTGATGCGCAATTAAAGTTTATACGATTAGAGCATGCAAAAGTTGAGCAACGCTTGCGCGACGCACAAAAAAACACTCTTGCGTTTCAGCAAAAAAATAACTTACTTGACCCAGAGGCCGAAGGCATGGCGCTGCAGCAAATAACCTATGGGCTTGAGGGGCAAATAGCCACTAAAAGTGCAGAGCTAAAAGGGCTACGCTCAACCATGACTGAAAAAGCCCCGCAAGTAGTTATGTTAGCGTCGGAGCTGAGCGCACTTAAAACCCAGCTAGAGCTAGAGCGAGATAGGCTTTCTACTCAGCAAGGCACCAATAGTAATATTAAAAATAATGGAACCTCTGTAAGTGAAGTGCTTGCGCAATTTTCTGACTTAAAAATTGAGTTAGAGCTAGCGCTTAAAGGTTATACATCTTCTGAGGTATCGCTTGATAAAGCCAGAATTGAGGCTTATAGGCAGCTTAAATATTTAGTAGTGGTTGAGTCAGCCACGCTACCACAAAACAATAAATACCCAGCTACCTTATACAATATTTTACTCTTTGCTGTATTACAGTTAATGCTGTTTGGTATTGGTAAAATAGTTTTAGCCACAGTAAAAGAGCTAAGGTAAACTTAAAGTTATAAAGTTTAAAAATTAATTAAAATTAATAGATAGGATTCTATATGCACTCTTTAAAAGCACCTG
>NZ_AUTI01000135.1:0-5092 GCF_000497995.1 Pseudoalteromonas sp. TB25 | reverse complement strand
CGGCTTCTACCGCCAGCGTGTGTGCTACATAATAAGTTGTAGGAATATCACCACTTGATAAAACACCCAATAAAAGCACAAAAATAACCACGCCAATACCATCGTTAAACAACGATTCACCTGCAATCACGGTTTCAATACTTTTAGGCGCACCCGCAGATTGTAAAATTCCCATTACCGCAATCGGATCGGTTGGCGAAATTAATGCGCCAAACAATAAACACCAAATAAATGCTAAATCAAAACCAAGCAAAGGAAGTACTAAATAAAGCGCACCAGCAATAATAACCGTAGATAGCAACGTACCCATACAGGCCAAAATACCTATTGGCAACTTATAGCGCCTTAAATCGCTAACATTTACATGTAGCGCCCCAGCAAAAAGTAGCATAGAGAGCATGCCATCGAGCAAAACTTCAGTAAAATCTAACTGATCGAGCAAGCTCACTTCGTAATCTATAAGATCATCAAACCCTAAAAAGCCCAAAAATATAGCGCCGATAGATAAAAGCATCGAAATAACCATAACGCCAATGGTTGTTGGCAAGCCAATAAAGCGATGGTTTACATAGGTGAGTAACGCGGTAATTGATAAAAATATCGCACTTATTTCAAGTACGCTTAGGCTGGTTCCTGGTGCCATGGTTTAAATCTCAATATTTATTTGATGATGCCTTGCTCAAAAAAAGCAAAGCAGAAGGGTTATTATTTTTATACGGTTATCTCGCATTATATTCGTGTAGCCTAAACAAGCATACCCAAAATATTAATTATAAATACACACCCTACTCTATTAACGTATTTAAGGTATTAACTTACGCATTTAATAAAACAAAAAAGCCCATGTTAGGAATTAACCTAACATGGGCTTTTTTACTCTCGCTATTTTATAACATGCTTTTGGTAAGCACTTTATAAAGTGTTTATAAAGAAAGCTCTTCTTTAGCGCGAGTTAAGTTGTGCGATACCATTGTACTTGTAGACATTTGGTTTGCTTCGTATAAATCAGCAAGGCCTGCAGTGTCGTTATTCGCTTTTAAACGTGCAACACCACGGTTGCTTAATGCGAATGACGTAAGTTGGCGTACTTTAAATTTAGGGCCATCTGCGTCTTTTAAAAGCGCAATTGCTTTAGTACAAATTGCTTCAGCCTCAGCGTAATTTTTTGACTTAACATTCAGTGCGCAGCTATTAAATGATTGCTCAAGTGGCTGTGGCGCTGTTGCAGTTTCAATAACCATTAATTTGTAATCACTTTGCTCAGCCATTGCAGCAGCTGAACATGTAAGTAGTGAGCTAAGAGCGATAGTTTTGATAAAAGTTTTCATGATTATTGTCCTGTTAAGTTAGCCGTGCTTGTTGCCGACAACTGAACTTTAGAGAATTAACACAAAACCTACAAACGATTAAAACAAACCTAATAAGTGAAGAAAATTAACTTATAGACTTTAGTCTAATGCCAAATTACTAATTTACGGCAATTGGTATTTATACAATCAGCAACCAAACCCACACCTTATTTAGTGCGTTCAAGCAACTTAACTACTTGGGCTACAACCATTTCTGGCTCATCTTTTTGCGGGTAGTGATAACTTTTATTTGTTATAACTATTTCACCTTGAGGAAAGGCATTAGCCCACTTTGAATGTAAGTCGCCCCACATTTCACGCGCTTTGTCGGTAAAAAATAATACCGATGGCTTTTTATATTTTTTAACTGAGGCGATAACAGTCACGGGTATATCAGCAATTTGTGGATAATCAGGCAGCGGGCGCTTTGCCCAAAAATCTAAATACTGATTCGACATGCCATTTTTCATGTCATCAAGCTTTATTGCTGCAATTTCTTTTTCAGCGCGTGGCAAATCAATCGCGCGCAATATAAGCACCATAAGAGTGCGCAACATACACAACAGGCTCTTCTATTTTCAGTGTTTTAAGTAATAACACAGCCTCAGCTGCATATTCTTCTGAGCTATAGTTTTTCTTTATTTGTGCAGAGCCGCCATTACCAATACGAGAATACCGTATAACTTTAGCGTGCTTGGTAAGTGATTCAAAAATCGGGTCCCAATCACTTAAACCAGCAGAACCACCCGCTTCGAGTAAAATAGTATGTTTACCTTTACCACCTAGCTCGTATTCAACGTCAAAGCCATTTACTTTGACGACAGTCAATTTAGCTAATGCATTATTAGATAATAAAAGTAAGAAAAGGATTTGTATTGTTGTTTTATAAGTCATAATTTAATTAAACTTCACCATTACTTGAAACAAATATTTGATCACGCAACTTTCACCATGCTCTAAACCTCAAAAGATGCAATCTTCCTTAAGTATCTTTTTGAATATTCTTACTTCATATCTTACCTCAGATTAAAATTGTAAAAAAATTACTTTCGACTAGGAATATACGTAACCTCATTTATCACCCAAACCTATAAACTCCCTCGCCCATATGCCATAATCTAAATAATTCATTATTTTAGTAACTTGGCGCGTATTTAAGCGCTTTTAAGTTAACTACTCAGGGTTTTCAGCATGGCATATCAAGAGCAAAATCAAGCAACAATCTATTGGCACGATTATGAGACCCACAATAAAAACGAGCTGCTCAGGGGGTAGAAGTCGTTTCTGCACACATTTCTGTACGCAGAATTATTTTTAACAACTTTAGAGCTACTTGAAGCTGTAGACCTTATAAAATAATAGTTATAAGAAAATCTTATGTAACTATTCAGCCTCATCTGAAATGAATATATCAGGCAGCTGATTTTTGAATAATAACTCAAGGGCTAGGCTTGCAGATACATATTGTTTTCTGCAAGTCGATAAATAGCTTCTCAGCAAGCAGAACATTTCAGCTCCTTGCTTACTTCTAAAACACCCCGATATTTTTTGATGAACCTTGGTCATCCTAATATCATTCTCGCCTTGGTTGTTGGTAAATGGCACGCCAGGGCTCATCATGAAACGTAAAACATCATCTTGATAATCTCTTAGTCGTTCCAATAATGCTCGGGATTTGGTTCGCTTTAATCGGCCTCGCTGACCTTCCACTCGGCTACTTTTTTCTGGTGGTGGACATTTAGCGTCACCTTGAAGCAATATTTTTTGATATTGCTCACGATATTTCTGTTTAGCCCCTTTATCTAGGTCGGGATTATCTATTTGAGCTTTATTCATTTCTTTAAGTAAGGTTTGCATATCCTTCGCCCATTGCATGCCGTCTTGCTCCCAAGCCCTTTCTAATTCTCGGATGTGGTGAGCATTACATAATGCATGTTGGCATTGGGTATATTGATAATATGGCTTCCAATGGTCATGACATAGCACACCGGTAAAGTGCGGTAAAATACCGGCCTCATCCATCGCTATTTTTCCTCTTTTTTCATGAGGATAAAAATAAGTCCACCAAGTCGTTGATGCACCATGAAGCCATCGCCGTTTACCGCCGATATTAATGCCAGTCTCATCAACATGCAAAGTTTGATGCGGGCTTTGTAATGCCGCTTTGATGATACCTTCTGCGCCCGATGACTTTACCAGTGCCGCTGCTTGTTCATTAAAGTTAAATAAACTGCCGGCACTGATCGGAATACCTAGTTGGTCACTAAAGTATTCTTCAATGCGGTTATAAGGGAGTAATTGATATTGTGATAAGTAAACCGCATGGGCTTTCACACCAACACCATATTCAATAGGACCGTTAACACCTTGGGGGAATTCACCAACAAACCGCTTCCCTTGCTCATTCTCAAGGATTTGAGCCTGGTATTCGGTCACCACTTTACTGATATCTATATCGACGACTTGTCGCTTTTGAAAACCCACCTCACGATAGTGACCTTTAGGTAAAAAATCTCGGTCAACTAAAATGACTTGTACCTCATCAGGTGTTTCTGTTTGAGTCAGCGTTTTACCTACTCGGCCTTTTTGTCCGCCAGCTGATTTTTCTGACTTCTCTCTCGTTGGCTTTGTTCGGTTGATATCTTTTGATGGAGGAATGCTACTATTTTGACTATTAAGTCCTAATTTACTAGCTAGCATAACAACGACAACAAGAATGAGTTCAATAGACATCTTCAACGCTGGCGAGAGTGTTTTATCTTCTTGTAACTGAGTTTTAGTTTGCTCAACTATTTCAGTGATATTTATGCTGTTTAAATTCATTAAAGCTAGAGCGATAGGGTAATAGCTCTAGCTTGGCATACTGGCAGGATCAGTCAATAGCTAAAAAAGATCCTTAGAAAATAATTTGTCTTGGTGAATAGTTACAATCTTATAACCCTTTTTGTGGGGCTGGCGATTTAGTCCTGATATAAGCAGGGATGTCAAAAATATCAGATGGCTTTGGCCTAGCCTTGTTAGCTTTTTCCTCAGGCTTTTTTTCTTTACGAAGGTCATCCGTAACCATTTTAGTACTGGCTCCCGTAGCAATTACCAGTAACTCATAGTTAGTTGCTAGGCTTTCTATTTTTGAAACACCACAAATAACTAAGGCGATTGGGCTTACCTGCTGACGCACTGTATCGGTAATGAGGTTATAACTACCTAGTGAAATTTCATCTTTGCAATTTACTTGTATTATTACACCGGTACTTGATGACATATCAACTTGATTAACCAGTGGGTTATTAAGTGCCCCATCAAGTGCAGTAGTAAGCTCGCTTTCTTCATCGCATTTACCAACACCTAGTACTGCATCACCCTGGCAATCCATAATTTTGGCAAAATCGTTTAAATCAACATTAATAAGTCCCTGAAAACAAAGCATATCGATTAATGATTTTATCAGTGAATGTAGTATTTGGTTTGAATGTTTAAACGCATCGAATAAGCCAATATCGTTACCTAGCACTTCAATCAGTTGGTCGTTTGGGAGTGTGATAACCGCATTAGCATGCTCTTTGAGTTCATTTAGACCAGTTTGCGCTATATTGCCTCTAAACTCGCCTTCACTACTAAACGGCAATGTAGCAACAAATATTATGGGCTTACCTTGCTCACTAGCAAGCTCTGCTATGTAAGGGCTAGCGCCAGTCCCAGTACCACCACCCAACCCTGTTGCACACAGAATTATATCGCAGCCA
>NZ_AUTI01000134.1:0-758 GCF_000497995.1 Pseudoalteromonas sp. TB25 | reverse complement strand
GGTTCCAGTGCTTATAAAAGTAGAATACGGACGCTTGTATCATGACAGTGCTTCAGCAAAAGAGTATTGGCAAGGCAGTTTAAAGGGCTGGATTGAAAGTGGGATGCGCGCCTCGTTAAAGCCTGGTAATTTATTAACGGGTGCTGTGTATGTAGATTTTGATATATACCCCGACGCGCCAGAAGCGCACCTAGGTAAACTTGTGCAGTATGATGTTTTTCCGAGTATTTCAAGCGGTATAACTGTATTAGCAGATCAAGTTTCTGACGTACTTAATAAAGTAAATAACTTAAAGGTTGAAGATAGCTTGGCACAAATGCAAGCCACATTTACCGATTACCGAGCGCTTGCTAATGAAATGCGAGAGCTGCTAAGCCAAAAAGATACACAAAACTTACCAGGCGACTTTAATCGTAACTTCGAAAAGATGACAAAAAGTATGGAGCAGTTTGAAGTCACTATGCGCCAATTTGATAAAACCATGGCCAGTTACCAAGCCGGTTCTGAACTTCATCATCAAATACAGCAAACATTAAAAGAGTTTAAACGTTTAAGTGAGGGCCTACAGCCTCTAACTCGCGGATTAAACGAGCAACCTAATATGCTAATTTTTGATAAATCATTACCAGCAGATCCAAAACCAAGGAAGCAATAATGAAATCGTTATTTTTAACTGCAAGTTTATTATTACTATTGGCAGGTTGTAGTTCATCAATACAAACTGCGACACAGTATTACCAGTTTGAGCAGCCTATAGG
>NZ_AUTI01000133.1:0-5119 GCF_000497995.1 Pseudoalteromonas sp. TB25 | reverse complement strand
CGGCTGTTAAAGGTTAATAACACGCACGCTCAAAATAGACTAAAAGGCCGCATTTAAAATGCGGCCTTTTTTATGCGCGATTAATAGCAATACGTAATAATAGCTGCTCAATGACTCACCTTTCCTAGCTTTGTAGAAATCATTTAATTACGGCCTTGGTATAAATTGTCATGGAGGCTTCGCTAAAGTGTCTCATAAGTGTCATTAGATTTATCTACAGTGTTTAATTATTACACTATGGATGACGGGCATGACAAACAATCAACTGCGTAAAAAACAACATTATCCAGCCATTTGGATATCTGATGTTCATTTAGGTTACAAAGATTGTAAAGCTGATTACTTACTTGATTTTTTAAACTCGGTAGAATCTGACACACTTTATTTAGTGGGTGATATTATTGACTTATGGTCAATGAAGCGACAGTTTTATTGGCACCCTTCTCATTATGAAGTATTAAACTGCATACAAACAAAAGCAGCTAGCGGTACACGTGTCATTTATATTCCCGGTAATCATGATGAAGCGTTTAGAAACTATATAAATCAAACATTATTTGGTGTTGAAATCCACCAGCAGTTTATTCACACCACTAAAGCTAATAAACGGTTTTTACTTATACACGGCGACGACTTTGATTCAGCGACTCGTTATAACAAACTTGTTAGTATTGCGGGGGATGCAGGATACGACTTTTTATTATTTTTAAATCGCTGGACCAATCGTATACGTAAAATATTTGGTGGTAACTACTACTCGCTTGCATCGTGGATAAAAGCTCGGGTACACAAAGCTCGAGAAGCGATTAGTGCCTTTGAAGATGCCGCAGTTCATGAAGCTAAAAAACAAAACGTAGACGGTATTATTTGTGGACACATTCACCATCCCAAAATTAAAGTGGATGACGGTATTATGTACTGTAACGATGGTGATTGGATTGAGAGCTGTACTGCGCTTGTAGAGCAGCAAGATGGAAAGATAGAATTACTACATTGGTCAGATACACAATTTATACTCGATAGCGCAGACATAGCTATTCTTAACACGCCTTTAAATACGTCAACAAATACCAAACCAAAAAAATCAGCTGCTTAGCAGCTGATTTTCAAAACGATTAACTTAACCAAGTAATTAGCTTGTCTTTTAAAGTTTGTGGTTTAATTGGTTTAGTAATGTAGTCGTTCATTCCAGCAGCTAAACAACGCTCTCTATCACCTTCCATCGCACTCGCTGTCATAGCGATAATCGGTATGTGAGTATAATCTACCTCGGCCTTACTATTTCTGATTTCACTTGTTGTATCATAGCCATTTAAATTAGGCATTTGGCAATCCATTAAAATAACATCAAAAGCTTGCTCTTCGTTTTCTCTCAGTGCTTCTAAGGCTTCTATACCGTCTGACGCACAAGTGATTTTTACTTTAGTACGTTTTAATATTGCCTTAGCTACTTCAATGTTTATCATATTATCGTCAACTAATAATACATGATACGCAGATAGGTCAGGCTCTACTTGTTCCTCTTCCAAGCCTTTTGGTGGCGCTATAATGCAATCATTACTGGCACCAAATAAGCTGGCTAACTTATAGCTAAATTGATCTTGGGTAAGCGGTTTATTTAGAATGTGGCTACCCTCAGGTAATATCATTTTAGTCGGTTTATCGGTCACCATGTCGCGTAAAATTAAGACGTACTTTTTATTAAACTGTTTACAATAATCAATAAGGGCATCAATTTGAGGATGCTCATCGTCAATCAATAATAAGTCAGCTTCAAACTCTTTGTGCTCACTAAAGTAGTCAAGTCGTACAATGTTTTCTGCTTTTACTTTGCAGGTTAATAACAATAAGTCGCATACGTTTTTATAAACGTTATCGCGCGCTATTAATGCAGCTACGTTGATACTTGTAGCAAGCTCTATACCTGTGTTTAATTTTTTCTCTTGTGCAACGTGTAGCTCAACCGTTGCGGTAAAGGTACTACCCGCGCCCTTTTTACTTATAACCGTAATATTACCACCCATTAACTGAGCAAGTTTTTTACATATAGATAAGCCTAAGCCTGTACCACCAAAATGACGGGTTGTACTTGAATCTTCTTGTGTAAATACTTCAAATAGTTTGTCTATGTTTTCAGGCGCTATACCAATTCCGGTATCTTTTATTGTAAAGCTCATTAATAATTTTGAGTCAGTTATGTACTTAGAACCGACAGTTAAACTTACTTCACCTCGGTGGGTAAATTTAAATGCATTATTAACTAAGTTAATTAAAATTTGTTTAAGTCGATGGCTGTCGCCAATAACCATTCTGTCTACTACATCTTTAGTATCTAAAAATACTTCAAGACCTTTGCGTTGGCCCTGTAAAGCTAAAGAGCTAATCATATCGCTACATACTGTCACAACATCAAATGTATGGTTATCAATATCAAGCTTACCTGCTTCAATTTTAGAAAAATCAAGAATATCGTTAATCAGATTCATCAATGAATTAGCACTGCTATTTGCTAGTTTTAAATAATGGTATTGTTGATCGGTTAAGCCATCTTCTTTGAGCATTTCAAGCATCCCTAGTACGCCATTCATTGGTGTGCGTATTTCGTGAGAGATATTTGCTACAAAGTCACTTTTTGCTTGGCTTGCTGCTAATGCTTGGTCAATTGCACGTTCTAGTTCAATGGTCCTTTGTGAAACCTTTAGCTCCAGAGTACTGTTTAACGCTTCGAGCTCTGATTGCGTATTTTTTAATGAGCTAATATTTCTTAAAATAGCCGCTACCTGATAACGGTTATTATATACGTCAAAAATACTACTAAGCGTGATAGAAAAGTATTGTTTGTTGCCATAACCATCTGTGTAGATAGCTTCAAACGGCATTTTTGAACCGTTTGTAATAGTCTCTTGTATACAATTAGTGTCTGCGTCGTTTAAATTAAACAGCGAAACAAAATCAGGATTAGTGCCTGAAATTGAACTACCAAAAACCTCTTTAGCGGTATTATTAAAGTGAACAATTTCGCCGTTTTGCTCAATTGTAAAAATAGCATCCAAAGAATTTTCTATTACTTTATTGTTTTGCTCTTTTAGAGAATTAATTAATAGCTTACGGTTTATAAAGCGTTGGTATAAAAAAGCAATAACTAAAAATATGCTAAAAAATACCACTAACATTGCAATAAAGTTTTGACGTCTCTCATTCACCTTTGCAAACAATGTTTTTGTATCAACACTTACACCAAGCTCTAAAGGTAGCATGGCTATATCACCCTCAAACGAAATTCGTTTTTTTAAAGTGTAAGCCACTGGATAATTACTTATTGGTAAAGTGCCTTGCTCTGTCATGGTGGTTGCAGTAGAGAATTCTTCAGACCATGTTTTAGTTTTATTAAATTCAAAACGGAATCGAAGTTGAGGGTTTGGATGATATAAAAATTCACCTTCATTATTCATAAGGTAAATCTGCGTCCCTTGTGGAGATTCAACTGTTAAATCTTCAAGTAATTTATCCGCAAAGTAATTAGTAACTAATATTGCAAATATTTTATTATTTTCATCAAAAACAGGCTTAGCAACACGAAAAGTGCTTATATAAGGTTCTTGTATCTGTCCATTTTCACGGTTGTAGTTAATTGGAGAAATATAGACACTTTTCTTATCAAGCATGCTTGCTTTGATTATGTAATCGCGTTGACCTTTTTTTTGTAATTGCAGACCTTGTAGTCGACTAATCTCTCCAAGTTGATTTCGGTCAACTCTAACAATCTCTTGCCCACCATCTTCGAGCATAATATAGCGAGCTTGCAAAATACTGTCATCGGTCTGCATAAAACCAGTAAAAATACTTGCTAAGCGCTCTTGCCAAACATCTATTGGCGTACCGAGAACAGGATCAATTAGTTTATTTTCTTTAGCGCGGGTAATGCCTTGTATTGGTGGTGTAGCATCTAAAAAACGAATGGCGGTAACACTGTCTTTAAGATGTTTTTTTAATGAATAGCTCTTTGTTTCAAGTTCACGCTTTAATTCTATTTGAGCTGAATTATAAACATCACTTCTTACTTTTTGATCGAACAAATACAGAGATGGTAAAGCTATAAGAACAAATATTATTGTTGCAACAAGCATTAAGTTATTATTTTTTGTCACGTTCAAAAAAATATTCTTTTTTAACATTTACCTTCACCATAAGTTTTTATTGTTATTAGTATAGAGTATTAAAGAGAGAATTGGACCCTCTAACTAATCAGTTATCGTTATAATTTTTATAATAAAAAGACTAAATCATTAGTTTTATTTAGAGCACAACCCTTATGTGAATTTTAAATGAATGGGTTAAAAAATATTGGCTTACAAAATTAATAAATGAGCTATTTTAACTATTAATCGCTTCAAAGTATAAAAGGTAGCAATTGCTACCTTTTATATATTCTTAAAACCCTTTATGTACATTATCTAAATAGCACATCTTCTCTGTTAAACCACTTAACACAAAATGCCAATAGTCCAGCAGCAATGATTGCAGTGGCTAAAAATATTAAGCCTACAAATGTGTAATCAACAGTCCCTTTTACTATTTCTTTAATTGCTAATGCTACGTTTGTAACAGGAATGAATGCTGTTTTAGCAGTTAGTTCCATATTTGGCATTATTGAAATAATAATCGGGAAAAATACGCCCATACTAAGTGGTGCCATATAATTCTGCGCTTCTTTAAACGTGCGAGCATAGATAGATATAGCCAGAGCTAAGGCCGAAAATATAGCTGCAACAGGTAATAATAGTACAAATATCATAAGTAAATCGGTAACTGCTAATGTACTAAACGCGGCTTTAATAAAATCAAGATCGGCAAATGCGAGCGCCAATGCTATCCAACAGCCCATACTTAAGACGGTTATGGTTGTGGAGGCAATGGATGTAGTTAACAAGGTTATAAATTTACCAAGCACCAGCTCTGTACGCGTAATAGGTGTAAGTAGGAGTGTTTCTAGTGTGCCCCGTTCTTTTTCGCCAGCGCCTAAATCAATAGCGGGATAAGTTGCCCCCATCAATACTAATGGAATAAGTAGGTAAGGTAAAAAACCGCCAATTTTTTCGCCAAGGTTTTCACGTTTATC
>NZ_AUTI01000132.1:0-15138 GCF_000497995.1 Pseudoalteromonas sp. TB25 | reverse complement strand
ATGGCTTCGCCAGTAAGTTATTCGTCTGAGCCTGCGCTTGAAAATGCTGAGCAAGGTTTACGTGAACTACAGCAACAGCGTATTGGTGCGTTAGTTCTTGAGCATCAACGCCAAGCACGAGTTGCGAATTCTTTAGAAACAGCGCAAACTAATACCAAAGCGTCTGAGGAAAAAAACTAATTAAATGAAAGTAATCACTTTTGTTCTGTCGTTGGTAGTAAGCTTTAATGCATTTGCCAACGACACAAATCCTGCCAAAGATTTATTACTCAAAATGGCTAATGCCGTTCACACCCGTAATTTTGACGCCTCGTTTGTGGTTGTCAAAGGTAAAACAATGGAACCCTACCGATGGGTGCATGCTTTACAAGGTGACACCGAACTTGAGCATTTAAGTTTACTTAACGGTGCTGGGCTTGAAATGGTCCGTATCGATAATCAAGTTACTTATTTTGAACCTCAGTCTGAACCATATTCTCTAAAAACAGATTCAATAGCAGGTCCAATCCCTGAAGTACTATTTAAAGATATAGATCGCTTAAGTGCGCACTATGATTTTGTACTAGGCGGCAAAGGGCGTATTGCAGGGCGCGCAGCGCAACTTGTTCGCATAGAATCTAAAGACGAGTATAAATATAATTACTGGATTTGGTTGGATATGGAATCGTCGTTGTTACTAAAAGCCGCGTACGTTAACCATGAAGGTGAAGCCTTAGAGCAGTTACAGCTTACACATATTAGTGTGACAGAGCAGCCAGCCGGTATGCTAGTTGAAGTGCTCAATCGAAACTTTCCAACGCCTTTGCCAAACAATGCACTTATAAATGAAGATAGTACTGCCACTAATTGGAAAATCAGTTGGTTACCAGATGGCTTTGAGTTGCTAAAATCAGACAGACATAAGCTCGATTTAAATAACGAATTAACTGATTATTACTTGTTCTCTGATGGTTTTGTTGAGGTTTCTGTATTTATTCAGCGCCCATTACCAGGTAAGCGTTTAAGTGGAGCACTCACTTCTGGTGCAACGACAGTATATGTGCATAATGGCGGTAATTTTGATGTATCGGTTGTTGGTAATGTACCGAGTATGACCGCAAAAGCGATTGCAGAGTCAGTTACCCGCGCACTATAGACGATTCCGTAAGGATTGTTATGATTGAACAAACCCTCACTGTTGTGGCCCTCGATGGCCACATTGCTCATTTAGAAGCACAGCAAAAACAAGCTTGTGAAGGCTGCAATGGTCGTTGCGGCTCACAAGTGTTTAGTAAATTATTTGGCACTGCAAAAAAAACCTTTCCTTATAAATTTGAATCCTCAGTAGAAATAGGGCAAAAGGTCACTTTGTCACTAGATGATAGTCATGTCGTTAAGCATGCTTTTGCGGTTTACATGCTACCGCTCCTTTTGAGTCTTGTTTTTGCATTTGTTGCGGCGCAATTGTTTATAGCTTCCGAAGGCTGGCAGATTTTAGCTGCTGCTCTAGGTGGTGTTACTGGCTTTTTTATAGCTAAAACTCGCGTGAAATCTCTAAAGCACGATATAAAAGTTATAAAAATTCACCCAATTAGTATCCCTTTAACTCAAATAGATGGTGATTGACGCCAATTAAATGTAAAATTGCCGTTTTATACCAAAGTAACTTGGAAATACAGGGAATCGTGGTTTTTTAAATTATTTTATCTGGCTGAATTATTTAAGTTAAGTAAATATAACTTATTGTTATTCAATACATAAAATGGTTGTAACCCATCTTAAAAAGCGTAAGTACAGTTTGTTATATACAAATTTAGCTTATGGCATCCTAAAGCAAGTATTTTCAAGTCACTTAGGTATTCATATTTAGTCCATTAAAATAGAAGTATAGAATCCAGTTTATGAAGCATATCCGTAATTTTTCGATCATCGCCCATATTGACCATGGTAAATCGACCCTTTCAGATCGTTTGATCCAAGTTTGTGGCGGTTTAACCGACCGTGAAATGCAAAAACAAGTTTTGGATTCAATGGATATTGAGCGCGAACGTGGTATTACCATTAAAGCGCAAAGTGTAACGTTGAATTACAAAGCGAACGACGGCGAAACCTACCAACTTAATTTCATTGATACTCCAGGACACGTTGATTTTACGTATGAAGTTTCACGATCTTTAGCTGCTTGTGAAGGCGCGTTGCTTGTTGTTGATGCAGGCCAAGGCGTTGAAGCACAAACACTAGCTAACTGTTACACCGCTATTGAAATGGAATTAGAAGTAATTCCAGTACTTAATAAAATCGATTTACCGCAAGCGGATCCTTTACGTGTTGCAGAAGAAATTGAAGAGATTATTGGTATTGATGCCCTTGATGCAGTGCAGTGTAGCGCTAAAACAGGTGTAGGTATTGCCGAAGTTCTTGAAATGATCGTTAAAGATGTACCGCCGCCAGTAGGCGACAAAGATGCACCTTTACAAGCACTTATTATCGATTCTTGGTTTGACCCATACCAAGGCGTTGTATCACTAGTGCGTATTAAGCACGGTGAATTACGCACTGGCGACAAAATAAAAATAATGTCGAACGAGCATATACATACTGCTGACCAAGTAGGTGTGTTCACTCCTAAGCAAACCAACACCGGTATTTTAAGAACAGGTGAAGTAGGGTTTGTTATTGCTGGTATTAAAGAGATACATGGTGCGCCAGTAGGTGACACTATTACTCATCAAAAAAATGCAGCTCCACTTCGCTTACCTGGCTTTCAAAAAATTAAGCCTCAGGTTTATGCGGGTATGTTCCCAATTGCATCAGATGAGTATGAATCGTTCCGTGATGCACTTAATAAATTAAGCTTAAACGATGCGTCGTTATTCTTTGAACCAGAGAATTCAACTGCACTTGGCTTTGGTTTCCGCTGTGGCTTTTTAGGTATGCTACACATGGAAATCATTCAAGAGCGTTTAGAGCGTGAATACGATATTGATTTAATTACAACAGCACCTACGGTAATCTATGAGATAGTTACTAAAGAAGGTACATTTCAGATTGATAATCCATCTGATTTACCTGCAGTAAACGATATTGTAGAGATTCGAGAGCCGATTGTTGAAGCTAATATTTTGGTACCACAAGAATACCTAGGTAACGTTATTACTTTGTGTATTGAAAAACGTGGTAGCCAAACAAAAATGACTTATCACGGAAAGCAAGTAGCTGTAACGTACGAGCTACCTATGGCTGAAGTGGTGATGGATTTCTTTGATAAATTAAAATCAACTAGCCGTGGTTTTGCGTCGCTTGATTATAACTTTAAACACTTTCAAACATCAGATATGGTGCGTGTTGATATTTTAATCAATGGTGAGCGCGTTGACGCACTTGCGATAATTGTTCACAGAGATGGTGCACAGTCTCGTGGTCGCCAGTTAGCTGATGCGTTAAAAGAGCTTATCCCACGTCAAATGTTTGATATAGCGATTCAAGCTGCTATCGGACAACATGTTATTGCCCGTACCACGGTAAAACAATTACGTAAAAACGTAATTGCTAAGTGTTACGGTGGTGATGTGAGCCGTAAGAAAAAGCTACTTAAAAAGCAAAAAGATGGTAAAAAACGTATGAAGCAAGTAGGTAATGTTGAAGTGCCTCAAGAAGCGTTTTTAGCTATTTTAAAAGTTGGCAAATAAAAACAAAGGATTATAAATGGCTGGTTATTTTTCAGTTTTATTGGTGTTATTAACTTTAGGCTCAGGCTTAATATGGTTAATAGATCACTTAATGTATGCACCTAAAAGACAGGAGCGCTTAGCGATAGCGCAAACGTCTGCTGGAGCTCCGTTAGATGAAGAAACGGCGGCATTAATTGCACCAGAACCAGTACTAACAGAAACAGCAAAGTCGATTTTCCCGATGATTGCAGCAATTACTATTTTTAGATCATTTATCTTTGAACCGTTTCAAATTCCATCCGGTTCAATGATGCCTACATTATTAGTAGGTGATTTTATTTTAGTACAAAAGTATTCATATGGAATAAAAGACCCTGTTTGGCGTACTCAATTAGTTGATATTGGGCAGCCTGAGCGTGGTGATATTGTTGTTTTTAAATACCCTTTAGATGAAAATGTTGACTATATTAAACGTACAATTGGTTTACCTGGCGATAAAATTGTTTATCGCGATAAACGTTTATATATTCAGCCAAATTGTAAAGAAGGCGAAACCCAGCAGGGTGAGCTTTTATGTAATGAATTCAATAAAATTGATTTTAAACTAATTAATGATAACGAATTTAAACAAGGCCCAATGCCTCTAGCTCGTGTAAATGAAAATTTAACAACAGTTACGCATGATATATTAATCAACCCACAAGCGCCTGAGAGAAAAGGGCGTTACTACCAGCAACCGGGCACGCCTTCTGATGAATGGACTGTTCCTGCTGATCATTATTTTATGATGGGTGATAACCGCGACAACAGCCAAGATGGTCGCTTTTGGGGCTTTGTACCAAAAGAAAACTTGGTGGGTAAAGCTGTCTTTATATGGATGAGTTTTGAATTTGAGAATGGCCCTGATGATATTTTACCAGGATGGGTTCCAACTGGTGTTCGCTTTGAGCGCCTAGGTAATATTCAGTAACGATGAAAAAAAATGTAACAGAATTATATAAAAAAATTGGCTATGAATTTGCCGATCAAGGTTTACTTGAGCAAGCAATGACGCACCGCAGCCACAAAGGCCAGCATAATGAGCGACTAGAATTTTTAGGCGACTCTATTTTAAGCTTTGTGATTGCCAATGCACTTTATGCCAAATTTCCTAAAGCGCGTGAAGGCGATTTAAGCCGCATGCGCTCAACGCTTGTGCGTGGTCAAACACTTGCCGAATTTGGTCTTGAATTTGGCCTAGGCGATTATTTACGCTTAGGGCCGGGCGAGCTTAAAAGTGGCGGATTCCGTCGCGAGTCAACGCTTGCTGATGCAGTAGAAGCTATTATTGGCGCTGCATTTTTAGATTCAGGTATTGATAGCTGTGGCGATCTTATATTGTCATGGTACGAATCACGATTAGATGCTATTTCACCAGGGCTTAACCAAAAAGATCCGAAGACCCTGCTGCAAGAGTATTTACAAGCCCGTAAATTATCTTTACCGGGTTACACTGTGGTTGATACCAAAGGCCAAGCACACAATCAAACATTCACGGTCGAATGTATTGTTGATGGAATGGATAGCATAATTTCTGTAGGTAGCTCGCGCCGTAAAGCCGAACAAAAAGCTGCTGAAAAAGCATTGAAGGTACTTAAAAATGAACCTTGATACCCTAATACAGCCTCATGAAGGTGATGTAGATACGTTTTGTGGAATGGTTGCTATTGTAGGGCGCCCAAACGTAGGTAAGTCGACTTTGCTTAATGAAATTATTGAGCAAAAAGTGAGTATTACCTCACGTAAACCACAAACCACGCGTCATCGTATTATGGGTATTCATACCGAAGGTAAACACCAAGCGGTATACATAGATACACCAGGTCTACACGTTGAAGAAAAACGTGCGATTAACCGTTTAATGAACCGTGCCGCGTCTAGTTCTATCGGCGATGTTGAGCTTATTATTTTTGTAGTTGAGGGCACTCATTGGAATGCCGATGACGACATGGTACTTAATAAAGTATCGCAAAGTGGTAAGCCGGTATTATTGGTTATTAATAAAATAGACCAAGTTAAAGACCGTGACCTTGTGTTGCCTCATATGAAGTGGTTAAGTGACAAGTTTGATTTTGTTGGAATTATGCCAGTATCGGCAACGCAAGGTAAAAATGTTGATTTAATCAAAGCAGAAGTAACTAAACGCTTACCTCCTTGCGAATTTTACTTTCCAGAAGATTATGTAACTGACCGTTCAATGCGCTTTATGGCAGCTGAAGTAATTCGTGAAAAACTAATGCGTTTTATGGGCGAAGAATTGCCGTATTCTGTAACTGTTGAAATTGAGCAGTTTAAATGGCAAGACAACGGTATTTGGCATATCAACGGGTTAATTCTTGTTGAGCGCGAAACACAAAAACGCATGGTTATTGGTAATAAAGGCGAAAAGCTAAAAACCATTGGCCGTGAAGCCCGTAAAGACATAGAAGAAATGCTTGATAACAAAGTGTTTTTAGAGCTTTGGGTTAAAGTTAAGTCGGGTTGGGCTGACGATGAACGTGCACTAAGAAGCTTAGGTTACAGTGAAGACTAGACCAAGCAGTAGCTTAGTGAATGGATAGCGACTTCTACACCGCGTATTTATTACATCGGCGTCCTTATAGTGACTCCCAAGTAATGTTAGATATGCTTGTAGAAGGCGTTGGTCAGTTAAGAATGCTGGCCCGAATTAGTGGTCGCCAGGCCACTAAACATAAAGCACAACTTCAGCCGTTTCAGGCACTGCTTGTTAATTACAGTGGCAAGTACGATTTAAAATATATCAATAAGTTTGAACTGCATGGGAACTCGCACTTTTTAAAAGGTGATGAGCTTTATTGTGGTTTTTATTTAAATGAGCTTACAAATCGTATCGTTCCTGTTAACGAGCCAATTGAACAAGTATTTGAGCTATATAAAACTCATCTATCAAACCTAAACAGCGGGGCTAATTTACAAGAGGTGCTTCGCTCATACGAGTTTCAACTATTGGAATTACTCGGTTATGGCGTGGATTTTAGTTTTGACGCCAGTGGTGAACCAATAGATGAAAAGCAGACGTATAGTTATTTCCCCGAACTTGGTTTTTTAGTACAAGAAGATACACGTTCTGGATTTAGTGGCAAACAACTCAACGCCATAGCAAATCATGACTTTAGCCAAAATGATGTGCTATATATGGCAAAGCAATTAAGTCGCTATTTATTAAAACCCTTATTAGGTAGTAAACCATTAAAAAGCCGCGAGCTATTTATGGCCTCTCAATAAACGTAATTTTACAGGTAAGAAAATGAAAGATATTCTTTTGGGTGTAAACGTAGATCATATTGCAACACTTCGCCAAGCGCGTGGAACAAGCTATCCAGATCCAGCTCATGCAGCCAGTGTAGCAGAGCATGCAGGCGCAGACGGTATTACGATTCACTTACGTGAAGACAGACGCCATATTCAAGATCGCGACGTTTATGTAATGGCTAAAACCATTCAAACTCGTATGAATCTTGAAACCGCTGTTACCGATGAAATGATAAAAATAGCGCTTGAAGTAAAACCTGAGTACGTGTGTTTAGTACCTGAAAAGCGCGAAGAATTAACAACCGAAGGTGGCTTAGACGTAGCCGGTAATATAGATAAAATTAAAGCAGCAACAAAAACGCTTACCGAAGCGGGTATTAAAGTATCGCTATTTATTGATGCAGATAAAGCACAGTTAGATGCAGCCAAAGAATGTGGTGCTCCTTATGTAGAAATACACACAGGCGCGTACGCTGATGCAACAAATGATACTGATTTACACAAAGAGTTAGAGCACATTCGTGAAGGTGTAAAATACGCAGCAAGCTTAGGTTTGATTGTTAACGCTGGCCATGGTCTTCATTATCATAACGTGAAACCAATCGCTGCAATGCCTGAGATTTATGAGCTAAATATTGGTCACGCTATTATTGCTCGTGCAGCGATAGATGGGCTTGATAAAGCCGTACGTGACATGAAACGATTAATGATTGAAGCAAGAATGTAAGATAAGCAAACATAAGCATTTAAAAAGCTTAATTAAAAAACGCGGTAAATACCGCGTTTTTTGTATCTAAAATTCAAAGCTTATCTTTGCAGTTCGGTCACACTTGCATCTGCAAGTAGGTTTTCAAGCTCATCTTGTAACTCAAATAATTCAGGTTCAATATTCTCTAACAAGCATTTATTTTTAAGCGATGTTTCGATTGTTTCTGCGAGTGATTTAAGTTTAGGTACACCAGTGTAACAACATGCACCATGAAACTTATGGACAATACTTAACACTTGCTGGCAATCGTTACTCTCTATTGCTTTAGCAAGTAATGTAAGGGTCTCAGGGACACTTAAAAGTAGCATGTTAAGCATCTCTAGCGCTAACTCGCTCTTTCCGCCAGCACGCTGCAGGGCTTGTGCCCAATCAATTCTACTACTTTGAAATGGTGCAGGACTTTGTGGTGTATCTGTCTTAGCTTTGTCACGATTAACAGGAGTCTGTGGACTATGGTCGCTAATAATTTGTTTAAGCATATCTTCATCAATAGGCTTAGTTAAATAGCCTTTAAAGCCATCTTTTAGTAGTTGCTCTTTTTCGCTTTGAAGGGCGTGTGCCGTTACAGCGATAATGGGTGTGTCTTCATTAAGTGATGATTCTTGTATAAGCTTACATGCGGTTATACCGTCCATAATTGGCATTTGTATATCCATAAAAATTATGTCGTATTTATGACTTTTACTTAAACTGTATGCCTGTGAACCATTATGAGCCGTTTCTATTACTTCAATCTGTTCACTTAACAAAGTATGGAGAAGTTTTAAATTAGCATCGTTATCATCAACAACCAATACTTTTAACGGCAGTAGAGCTTGATCGTTTTGTTCAATATTATGAGTCGGGTGGTCAAGTCTGTAAGGTGCTGCAAGTACTTCACATAACTTACGGTGATTAAGTGGCTTACTTAAACATGCATCAGCTCCGCTGCCTATAAAGGCTTCTCGCATATTGTGCGATACAGTATTAAGCATTAAATATAAGTAATCAGTAGATTCACGCACGGCTTTTACATAGCTTTTTAGTTGCTGCATATCATCAACTGATGCCATATGGCCAATTAAGCAAACGTCATATTTATGTTCAGTATTTTTTATAGCGTCTAAAAAGCTAGTTTCGTTAAAGCATGCCGTAACGTTTGATTCCCACTGGGTTAATAACGAAAGTACGGCATGGTGCGTATGCTCATGTGGCTCTAAATATAAGATACGCTTACCAATGAGCGATTTAGTCGGTAAGTCATTTGTAAATACGTGATTTGGCAAACTAAACACACTATTGAATGTAAAGCAGGTACCGTTACCAGGCGCAGAATTTAACGTTATACGACCACTCATTGCTTCAACAATATGCTTGGTAATAATAAGACCAAGGCCTGTACCACCAAACTTACGTGTAATGCTTGAGTCTGCTTGCCCAAATGGAGTGAATAAAGAGTCTTGCTTATCCATAGGTATACCCACGCCAGTATCTGTTACTGACACAAGTAAAGAAGTGCGTTCGTCGTCGAGTAACCGATGACTTATGTCGACCTTAATAGAGCCTTTTTCGGTAAATTTAATCGCATTACTTAACAGGTTTATTAAGACTTGTTTAAAGCGAGTGGGATCGCCTGTTAAGTCATCCGGTACTTGTTGGTTAATGTAAATGGATAGCTCTAATTGCTTATCGTGTGCGCTAGGAGCGAGTAGTGTCATTACTTCATTTACAGCATCACGAAGTTGAAACTGAATCGACTCAAGCTCCATTGCCCCCGCTTCTAGTTTGGAGAAGTCTAAAATGTCGCTAATAATAGTCATTAAACTATTTGCTGAGAGCATAATAGTGTCGAGGTAATCTTTTTGATGTTTATTCAGCGGTGTTTTATAAAGCTGGCGTGTAAATCCAATAACACCGTTTAACGGAGTACGAAGCTCGTGACTCATTTTAGCTAAAAAGTCTGATTTTACACGGTTAGCATCTTGCGCTTCTTTTTTTGCAAACGAGAGCTCTATATTTGACGTTTCGTATTGCTCTAGTGTTTCGCGGTAGTCGCTTGTTGCTTGATCAATATTTTTTTGCATTTCATCTTTTTGCATCACCATAGTGTGAGCAATGGTGTTTAAGCCTTCTCGAAGTAACTCAAACTCACCAATCATGTTGTCGTTAAGGCCAGTACTTCTTTTACCTTCAACTAACTTGTCGGTTGCAAGTACTAACTTATTAAGCGGCGTCATAAACATGCGGCTCAACTTTAAAGCTAAAATAGCTGCAAACACCAATGATAAAATAATTACAATACCGCTAATTAATAAAGCTCTTTGTTGACCTATAACAGCTTGGTCTTTATTTAGCTGTATAATAACGGTGCCCAGAGATGACTGAAAAGCCGACGGGTCCCATTTAGAATCGTGACTAGTATGGTTAATAATGGGTGTGAAAAATGTAACAAGCTCATCTGACTTTTGCACATGGGTGGTTTTTAAATTTATGAGCGTTTTTTGACTAATTAACTTTTCAAATGAGCGGTGATAATTACTGGTCATTAATAGCGCATTATTTTTATCAAAAATTGCAATCGACTTAATTGTAGGGGAGTGCTTGTTATGTGTGTAGCTTATAAGGCGATTCAATAGCTGTTTGTTTTTTTCGAGCATGGGTTGCTCAAGCGCAATAGCAAGGGGCTCAGAAATAGTAGTGCCTTGCTGATATAAAATTTCATCAAGCTCAATGTAACGATTTATTGTAAAATAGCCACCAAGTAGTAATCCTATGATCACCGTTGGGATCAGGGTCAGTGTTAAAACAGAATCGCGTAAGCCTAATTTGGTCATAATGAGAGCGTTTTATCGTTATTAGTATGACTTGAGTATATACGGTTCAACACGCATTCTAAAGCATCTAAATATAGGTGCTTCATAAATAAAGTTAAGGTAATGCCTAATGGCGCAAATTTTTAAAGCGAAAAAAAAACCGTTAAAGCAACAAACACTAGAATTGACTATAACGGGAATGGATCATCAAGGGCGTGGCATTGCTAAACATAACAATAAAGTATGTTTTGTAAGCGGTGCATTACCAAACGAAACAGTCAAAGCAACACTCGTCGAAGATAAAGCTAAATACAGCAGTGCAAAAGTAATTAAAGTTATTAAAGCGAGTGAATCAAGAGTAGATGCTTTTTGTGAGCACTATAATCAGTGTGGTGGTTGCCAATTACAGCATTTAGAAGAAAGCCAACAAGTTGTAGAAAAACAAACTGCAGTTACTCAGTTATTTAGTAAGTTTGCTAAATTAAACAGCTTAAACTGGCAAGCCCCATTATTAAGTAAACCTGTGCATTACAGACGCAGCGCTCGTATAGCTGTTATGTTTGATAAAGCAGCTAAAAAAATGCGCGTGGGTTACAGAGCAAGTGGCTCAAAAAATATTGTGAGTATTAATAAATGTGCAGTACTTGATGAAGTATTTACAGATGTTTTTACACTTTTTGATGATTTAATTAATCAACACAAAGCACTGCACAGTATAAGCCATTTACAGTTATGCCAAAGTGATAAACAAAACTTTGTTGTTATTCGTCACACTAAAGCAATTAATGATGATACAAAGGCTTTGGTTGAGCACATAACAAAAAGCCAGCAGTTTAAAATTGTATGGCAAAGCGAGAGCGATGCAATAGAACATTCACACTTAGCCATGCCATTTTATTATCTTAAAGAATTTGATCTAAAATTTGAATTTGGTTTAGGTAATTTTATTCAGGTAAATGCGCAAGTTAACGAAGCTATGTTAAAGCAAGCTGCAAATTGGCTTGATTTAAAAGGTGATGAAAATTTATTGGATTTATTTTGTGGGATTGGTAATTTCTCATTAGTGTTAGCAAAACAAGCAAAATCTGTAATTGGTGTAGAAGGTGTGACTTCAGCGGTTGCAATGGCTGCTCAAAATGCGCAAACTAACTCTATTACCAATGCGCAGTTTCATTGCTTTGATTTAACCCAAAGCATACAGAGCGCCCCATGGTTTAGCAAAAACTTAGATGTGCTTGTACTCGATCCTTCGAGGACTGGTGCTATGGCTGTATTAGAGGAATTACCTTTAAAGCAGTTTAAAACTATTTTATATGTCTCTTGTGACCCTGTTACTTTAGCCCGTGACAGCGCAATTATTTCACAAGCTGGCTTTGATCTTAATAAAATTGGGCTAATGAATATGTTTCCTCATACAGGGCATATTGAAACTATGGCGTTATTTCAACGGAGGTAGAACGCATTATGGTAGCTACACGACAATCACATCAACAAGATGAGACAACAGATTTTAGCACTCGGCTTTCATTTCTTGCCTTGTCTGAAGAAAAAACAGAGCTACTTACTAAAGCCCAAGCGCTCTGCGTAAAATGTGATAGTGAAAGCAGGCAAACTACTGCAATCGAAATGGTTGAAATTTTAGCTGAGCTAAATCTCGACCCCGAATCGTTAGCTACTGCGTATTTAACCCCGTATTTTTTAAACGACTTAATATCGCTTGAAACCATCGAAGAGCAGCTTGGGAATAACATTGCCATGCTGCTAACTGGGGTTGCACAAATGGCCACTATTAGTACTTTATCGCATCAAGGTAAAGGCACTATGCAAGTTGATAATATTCGAAAAATGTTATTAACCATGGTTGAAGATGTGCGCGCCGTGGTCATTAAGCTTGCCGAGCAGGTATGTCATTTACGCAATGTAAAAAATGCGGATGAAGAAGACCGCGTCATTGCCGCTAAAGAAACGGCTGATATTTTTGCACCATTGGCAAACAGATTAGGAATAGGGCAATTAAAATGGGAACTGGAAGATTTATCGTTTAGATATTTGCACCCAGGCACCTATAAAAGCATAGCCAAACAACTTGACGACAAACGTCTTACACGCGAAGCCTACATGGAAGATATGGTTGAGCAAGTAAAAAATCGTTTAAGTGAAGCGGGCATAGAGGCCCAGGTTTATGGCCGTCCTAAGCACATTTACAGCATTTATAAAAAAATGCAGCAAAAAAACTACGAGTTTGATCAGCTTTTTGATATTCGGGCAATGCGTATCGTCGTTGAACGCCTGCAAGACTGCTACGGTGCGCTGGGCATTGTGCACACCAATTGGCGTCATCTTAATAAAGAGTTTGACGACTATGTAGCAACCCCAAAACAAAACGGCTATCAGTCAATTCATACCGTGGTATTTGGACCTGAAGGTAAAACGGTAGAGATACAAATTCGTACCAGCGACATGCATCAAGATGCTGAGTTAGGGGTGGCTGCACACTGGATGTACAAAGAAGGTGCATTACCAGGGCGCGGTTCGGGTTATGAGCAAAAAATCAGCTGGTTGCGTAAGCTACTCCAATGGCAAGAAGAAGTGGTTGATGGTGGCGATTTAGCAGAAGAGCTTAAAAACCAAGTAGTAGAAGATCGCGTATACATATTTACCCCAAGCGGCGATATTATCGATTTACCACTTGGTGCTACACCGCTTGATTTTGCTTACTACATCCACTCAAATGTGGGGCATCGTTGTATTGGTGCAAAAATATTCGGCAAAATAGTGCCGTTTACGCATCAACTTACAACAGGAGATCAGGTAGAAATACTGACCCAAAAACAACCAAATCCAAGTCGTGATTGGTTAAACCCGTCATTAGGATACATTAAATCATCCCGTGCTAGAGCTAAAATCCACCACTGGTTTAAACAGCTCGACCGCGACAAAAACTTAAGTGCGGGGAAAGAAATTCTCGACAGTGAATTACAAAAGCTCAATTTAACATATAAAGATTTAGAGCCAGCCATTAAGCGTTTTAACTTTAAAGAGCTGGATGACTTAATGGTTGCGATTGGTGCGGGCGATGTTCGCCTCAATCAAATGCTTAACTTTGTAAGTGATCGGACAGAAGATGAGCCGGTTATTCGCATTAAAGCACCAAGTAAAGTAACTGGTGATAAAAACGGCATTGTGGTTGATGGTGTTGGCAGCCTAATGAGCCATGTAGCCAAGTGCTGTCGCCCAGTACCTGGCGATGAAATAATAGGTTATATAACCCAAGGTCGAGGAATAGGTGTTCATAAGGAAGACTGTGATTCGTTTAATAACTTAAAAAACCAGCATCCTGAGCGTGTTATTTCGGTAAGTTGGTCAGATGATATTAACGGCTCGTACGCACTAAGTATTAAAATAGAAGCCACCGATCGTTCAGGGTTGATACGCGATATAAGCTCAGTACTTGCTAACGAAAAAGTAAATGTTTTAAACATGAACGTAAATACGGTTGAAGATAATCAGTTAGCTATATTTACAATGCAAATAGAAGTACATGACTTATCGGGTACTAACCGTGTTCTTTCTAAATTACACCAAATTGAAGGTGTACATGATGCCAAGCGTGGTCATTAATCATGAATGATAATACAGCGCTTACACAACTTCTTAGCATAATGAAAACACTGCGAGATCCCAAGGGCGGTTGTCCGTGGGATCTCAAGCAAGATTTTAAATCTATTGTGCCGCATACGCTAGAAGAAGCGTACGAAGTTGCCGACTGTATTGAATCAGGCAACTTAGATGAGCTTAAAGGTGAATTGGGTGATTTGCTATTTCAAATAGTTTTTTATGCGCAACTTGCACAAGAGCAAAATCTATTTGATTTTAATGATCTAGTAGAGCAATTAAACGATAAGCTTACCCGTCGTCACCCGCATGTGTTTGGTGGAAAAAAAGAGCTAACAGACGATCAATTATCGCAGCAGTGGCAAGCAATCAAAGCACAGGAGCGAAGTGCTAGAGCGCAAACCGAATCCCCTTCTTTTTGGCAAGATATCCCTGGCAATATGCCAAGCTTAAGTAAAGCCAAAAAAATTCAACAACGCGTGGCTTCCCTTGGCTTTGATTGGCCAACGTATCATGGTGCACTAGATAAAGTGAGTGAAGAAGTGCTTGAAGTAAAAGAAGCGATTGAGCAAGACCCGCTATCTGATCATACAGCGGAAGAGCTCGGCGACTTACTTTTTGCCACTGTTAATGTTGTACGCCATGTTAAACGAGATCCCGAACAACTGCTTCGTAGCGCTAATGATAAGTTTTCAGCGCGTTTTGAAAAGGTAAACGCTTATTTGCATGCGCAAGGTAAAAGCTTAGATACAGCAACCTTTGAAGAGATGGATAGTGCGTGGGATGCGATTAAAAAAGTAAAATAGGCTTAATGTTAAATAGTGCACATTTTTTGTGCGCGTATTAGCTAATTTTAGCTGGATTGATAAGCAGTGTTTTGGTACAATTTCGCCCCGTCTTGATGATATACCCTTAGGCTCTTCTTTGGGTGTTATATTCCTTTTAATTCCTGATATTCTAGGGTTCGCATGAGTACAAAATTTATCTTCGTTACTGGCGG
>NZ_AUTI01000131.1:0-5822 GCF_000497995.1 Pseudoalteromonas sp. TB25 | reverse complement strand
TTATCCTTTTGAGGGCTCGCCCCCCAAGTCTCGTAGTCGTGCCAGTAAAGCGATGGTTGTTCATTCAAGTTCATAGTTGTAAAGCCTTGTATTTCAATCTTTTGAATTTACTGAATAATTTTTAGTTTTTTGGAATTCTCATCCATTAAAGCTTTATTTTATAGCTTTTCTATTAATTGAAATTGTGTACACTGGTGTGTGCAGATAAAAAAATTGGTGTGTACAAAAAAATGAGTCTAACAGACAGTAAATTAAAAAAGTTTCTTAATAAGTCACATGATAAGCCTTTTGAGCTTGCAGATCGAGACTCGCTTAGTATAAGAGTCTCTCAGAAGGGTAAAATCGCTTGGCAGTATAGG
The DNA here is from genome assembly GCF_000497995.1 of Pseudoalteromonas sp. TB25. NCBI lineage: Bacteria > Pseudomonadati > Pseudomonadota > Gammaproteobacteria > Alteromonadales > Pseudoalteromonadaceae > Pseudoalteromonas > Pseudoalteromonas sp. TB25. The sequence goes on along the minus strand of NZ_AUTI01000131.1, from coordinate 5,463 downwards.
TTCAGATACAACGGAAAGGCCGATAGACTTTCGCTCGGAAATTACCCTGCAATTTCGTTGTCCCAAGCAAGAGCTTTGGTTCCTGAGTTAAGGCAGTGTATTCAAGAAGGCAAAAACCCTAAATCTGTAATGGGCAAGAGTCGTCAGGCTAAAAGCAAAAAAATTATGACTCTCGAAGATTTGTGCTTAATGTGGTTAGAAAAAGTTTCTGCTATTGAACACAAAGAAAACACGCAAGCAACTCATGCCACAACTGTAAGAAAGTGGATTTTAAATGAGCCTATAAAAAAGCCGCTAAAGGAGAAGTGGGTAAAGAAAAACCTTAATATGCCGTTCGATGAGATTACTAGTCAAAATTGGATGGATTTTTTTGAATGGGTAAAGTCTGAAAAAAGCGCCAACATGGCAGGCGTAGTCTTTAAATTATTAAAATCTGTTATTACTTGGGGTGTTAAATGGGAGTTAGTATCAAATTCAAACCTACTACTATTTAAAGTAAAAGATGTAGGCAAAGCCCCTAATGTTGGGGAGCGAACTCCCAGTTTATACGAAGCAGCCATGATGTGGTTAGAAATTGATAAATCTAAGGCTCTGCCACAAACAAAAATCTGTCTGAAACTTATAATTTTGCTTGGCGCTAGAAATAGCACAGTACGTAATATGAAATGGGAAGACTTAGATTTAGTAAATATGATTTGGACTATCCCTGTGCCTAAGGGACAAAAGCAAGCAACTCGCAGGGGAGCTCTTGAAGGCGATGTGAGCTCTCAAAGGCCTGAAAGGCACCCAATCCCAAGCAAAGTCAAAGAACTGCTAGAAGAAATAGCACTTATTTATGGAAAAACGGGGTATGTGTTTAAAGGTGATGGTGACAACAGCAACAAAGAAATTACTACTCATGCTTTAAACCGTTTTTGCACAAGGATGTCTTCTAAACTATTTATGAAGCATCAAATATCTAAAATTGTTCCGCATGACTTTAGGCGCATGCTGCAAACTACGCTCTGTGAAATTGATTCAAAATGGTTAGTAATAACAGAGCGTATGTTAGGCCATAAACTCAAAGGAACTATGAAGCACTACAACAAAGCTGATTATTTAGATGAGCAATTAGAAGCTTATGAATTACTTTGGTCAAAGTTAAAGCTAGAAATTGAAAAAATTAATAGCTAAATAATGCTGTTATTAATAAGAGCTACAAAAATAGACGTTAGTAGCTCTTATTAAATTAAAGTTAACTTTACTAATTTTAATTGCCGGCAATAACTAACCCGCCTGACCCAAAATATACTCTTCAACTTGCGCGGTAATAAAAATTTTCTTTCTGTAATTCTGTAAAGGCTTAGGGAAGCCATGCTTAAACTGTGAATTGTCTTGATTGCTTTGTGTGTAATTGTAATAGCTAGTTCTAGACATATTTAAAACTTGGCATAGTTGCTTCAGTGACATAGTAGGGCCGAATAATTCAGATAAGTTCATTTTCTATCCTCACATAAAGTAATTTTTCCTCGCCCTAAGTAGGTTTTACTCAGGCGAACTTTTGTGATTCTTTGCTAATTTCTTAAATTAATTTTGAATCGGCTTAAGTAGTTTCGGCTTATACGAACTATTGCGATTTGCATAAAATTATTTAAATTAATTTCGAATCAGCTTAGGTAGTTTCGGCTTAAACGAACTATTACGGTTTACAGAAAAAATATTTAAATTAATTTCCAATAACCTTGGTTAACGTTTTGTTTGCGGTTTTTAGATGGCTAGGGCTTTGTTATATTTTACGTTAAAGTCAGGAGACATAATTGAGCAATTAGATTTGATGCTAACTGAGGCTATTTTTTCAGTCAGAGTGACTAGGTGGAAAAAGTAGATGCTATTAAAGCGTTATCAAAAAGAAAATGGTTTAATATTGAATTGACATTCAATAATGAGTAAAAAAAAGAACTTTATATGTAAAAAACGGGGGACTTCTCACAGTATTGGAGAAGCGCTGTTACATTTTCTTAGAAATTAGAAAACAGGACAAAAATTTAGTGTCAACAATACTATATATAAATAAATCATAACTGTTAGTTATGGTTTTTAGACTTGGATAAAATCTGACAGTTGCATATAAGTAAAGCAGATTATTTGAGCCTCCTTAATAATATACAAGTTGTCTAACTCACTAGAAAGCAGATAACTATGAGTAATTATAATGAATGTTTTTAAAAAGTATTTTCGAACGAGAGTAATAAAAAGTATAGAGCGTCAAATCGCAAGACAGTATTCAGAATCAATTCAATGTTTTTTATCTGCACCTATTATTGCCCAGCTAGATACACACTATAAGAGGCAAAGAGATATTCAACAGAAACTGGATAAAAACACAAGAAACAGAGATAAGTTGGCCAATAGCAGGCTATGGGGAAACCGCTTTAGTGCTGATGGTTATTATAGGTGGGACGATGAGCTGAAAGACGAATACAAAGAGCGGTCTTTGAAAATTCAAAAAATATATGATTTGATGGGTTTTAAAATCACAGAAAATAATCTTGATAGACTAAAAAAGGAAGCCATTTTATTTGAAAAAAAGAACTCTGTTTTAGATAACAGTACAAGAGAAATAATTGCATTGGAAAATAAACTATTGCCAATGGCTGAACGCCAAATAGTTCAAGCTGCAGCTATCGCAGCTGGATTAGGTATTACTTTTCATGCTGGTGCGAGTTATACAGAATCCTTGAATGTTTACGAGGCCTTACGTAGAGTAAATTCAAATTTTATGGAGCTAAGCAACAGTGATATTTGGTTTGAAACTATGCTTCTCAGTCTCATTAATCCTGACTCTTATCAAGGAATGGTGAATCTGGCTAAGGGAGCCTATTTTGAGCAGCAAGTTGCCAATGATACTGGAGGACTGCTACACGAAAATTTCAATACCCCAGAAACAGATATGCTTTTAGAAGGTACATTGGTGCAATTGAAAGCAACAGACAGTGAAGCTATTATCGATACCGTAACTCCAGGCGTTAAAGTGATAGCAACCTCGGAAGTGGCCTCAAGAACATTTGCAATTGACTCTGGTCATACAAACAAAGAAATAACTATTTCAACAGAAAATGCCCTCGGTGGTGATGTTTTTGACACTTCAGGTAGCTTAATGGATGGGACTATGCTGTTATCTGGAGGGGTTGGTGTACTTGCATCATTAAGGGGAGTTTGTGCTGCTGGTGAATATCTGGAAAGGAACCCCTCAAAAAAGACTGGTGAAGACCTTGAGGAAAGTTTGACTCATCTGATAAAAGCATCAGCTATTGGTTTAGAGGTAGCAGCTCTCACAACGGTCAAGGCTCTTCCATCGCTTTGGAATTTAATATTAACAGTCACCAGATGGGTACTAAATATAATTCATATCATTCTATATCCGTTTATAAAGATATTTAGTTAGTTTAGGGCTTTTCCAAACTTAAGAATCAAATAGGCATAAAGTGCCTTTTAGGGATCATTAAGCCGCATTTAAGGTCTTAAAGTGACTTATTGGTCACTTTAACTACCACATGTTGTACTCAAAAAGTTTTACTTAATCTACTTTCTTAGCGTGTTTAACAAGCTTAATTAGAATTATCGTCAACACAGCAGCCGGTAATAACCATATAAAATCACTCATCTTAAATTCTCAATGTTTGAAGTAGTACTCTAACCTTAATGCTTTTGATGTGTTTTGCAAATTTACGTCGCTTATCTATTACCTTTCAATTTTTCTCCTCACTTATGCCTAGTTAGTTTTAGGACAAATCACTAGGAAAAAACATGAAAGACCAAAAATCGCCGTTTATTCGCCAATATGTACGCGCTAGTAGATCACCGTGGGATGACAGCTCTACAATTTTGCTACTAGCTGATGTTGTTGATAAGCAAACACTAGAGCTGGGCTTCACCAATTACGTTTATTTACACCGAGATAGAGTGGGGAGTGTGCTGGGTATTAGTATTTCTCAACAGTTACTAGCTACTAATCCTGAGTTCTCACAGAGGTATTTGGAAGGTATTGAGATGTATGCTTTTTTACTCATACATATTGAAGACATAACAAACTTTTGCAGCTTGTTTAGTGCAGAATTTGAGCAGCTATTTATGCTAAAACCCAACGTATATTTTGCAGCTGCAGAAGACAGTTGGTTACGGTTAATAGAAAGCTCATAAACTCTGGCGAGCCTTTAGGCTCGCTTTTTAGTTTTAAAGATTCTGATCCAATTGTGTTTTAAATAAATAATTTAAACTCACAAAAAAAGTCATTATTTCTCCCTGAGAGTGCCTATTTATAAATAGCCTCAAAATAAGAGAAGTAAATAATTATTAACGGACAATAATTATTAAGTTAATTTAAAATAAGGAAATTATATGACTTGCAGATATACCTCTACTCTAGACATTATCACCCTGTTAGAAGATGTAAAAACGGTTGTTAGGGATAACGATCATAAAATAAACAAACTCATGCTAAGTGCCGACAACCCAAACTTTAAGGGTTTATGGGCTATTGTAGAGCCTCAAGTTTTTAATAAAAAGCACCTTAATTATCGTGGCGTAAAAGTTCTGATATATAAATTAATGATTTGTTTAATAAACGATGTACACCAACCCGTAACAGCATATCCTGATTACGATGACGAGTTTTATGAAGAGCCAGATCAAGCCTTTAGTGATGCGCCAGAGGACCGCTTTGATTCAGTGTTTAATAGCAAGTTCGAGGATGAATTTGAAGACGACTATAAAAATGATATTGAAAATGAATTTGTTGGAGAGTTTGAACAAGATCGTATTGATCGTAATATCCAAGATTCAATAAACAGTCTTCTAAATAAATAATAAAGGACAAATATAAGTTATTTTGATAATAAAATAACTGCCTAATCATTACCCCTAAAATATGCCATGAGTCATTATTTGCAGGCTCACTGCTTAAGCTGAAACCTAGTTTAAGCAGCTCAATCTCATTAATAGAGATTACACCTCTAGGGGAAGGCGTGATGCAAATATAGCGCCTTGTTATTACTTCACAAAAGCGTGTTTTTAATAATAATGTTGGTAAGGCTTTAAATAGGCCAAAAGCAAAGGGGGAATGGATTACTATCCATTCCCCCTTTGCTTATCTATCGCTTATTGATAAAACATTTCATTAATTTCTTCACATAATTTAGTACGGAAAATAATAGACGAATGAAGCAATTCAGCATCGCTTTCACTGAGAAGTTGTGCTCGTGTCTTCTTATCAAAACGTTGCGGCATTTCCTCAAATAATTGTGTATGAAGTCGTTTTATATCATTGAAGATTTGCTGTGACTGTGAAAATAAAAAAATCTTACTGTAATCGCCATTTTTTAGTGACGACAAATACTTTAGTAAAATGACCTGTCGTGCAGTTTTGTTTTTAAAAGAGTGTTCCACCTCAATAGCGGCTATTGAGCCATTAGGAAGTAGCACAGC
>NZ_AUTI01000130.1:0-953 GCF_000497995.1 Pseudoalteromonas sp. TB25 | reverse complement strand
TGGGGCCGCGATAGCATTGCAGCAACAGCACAAGATGTGATTGCCGATTTAATTTCTTATATAGAGGTTAGTGAGTGAAAACACATTTCCTTAGACCAAGAGACGTTCCTGAGCTACAAATATGGGCTGAGGTATTTATATTTACCGCGCTTGCTTTAGGGCTGCCTGTATTATTTAACGCACAGGACCCATTTTGGACTGAGGGAGGGTTTTCGTGGCCTGTACTTGGCCCACTTTTAGTTTCTTTACGCTATGGCTTTTCAAAAGGCTTTATTAGTATTTTATGTTTGCTTGTTGGCCAACTTTTTTTACTTCAAGCAAATATTTTATCACCGCAAAGCGACTTCAATATTAACGCTATGATTGGCTACATTATTGTAATTATGATCACAGGCGAATTTAGGGATGTGTGGGAGCGTACTAATCAACAGCAAAGTATTCAGCTTGAGTACGTAACAGATCGTCTTGAAACATTTACTCGTCAGTATCATTTAATTAATTCATCTCACGATAGAATTGAGCAAATGCTAGCTGGCCATACGTTAAGTTTACGTGAATCACTACAAGCAGTAAGAACCTCTATCGGGCTATTAAAAGAAAGAAGACTTGATAGCGCAGCGCAAAAAATAATCGACTTGTTTGTTGAGTACGGTTCGCTAGAAAGAGCGGGGTTATATAAAGTTGAAAACGACAGTGTTTTAGAACCACCACTTGCCTCTATAGGCAAAATGAGTCAAATAGCAGAAAACGATCCTCTTATATTAGCGATGATTGAAGAAAAAGAATTAGTATCAGTAAAAGACGCAAAAATGGCATCAGGTATAAGTAAATACCATATGGCGATTCCACTTATCGACGTAAATAACACAATTTATGGCGCTATTTTAGTTGAAAGAGTACAATTTTTTGCACTTAAAAATACCACTCTTACACTACTTGCAGTTATGGCTGGG
>NZ_AUTI01000129.1:0-15560 GCF_000497995.1 Pseudoalteromonas sp. TB25 | reverse complement strand
GGCGGTAAAGCTAAGGCTGGGTTGCTTTCAGGCGAAGTGAATTTACTTTCTACTGGCTTAAGTGAAGCGCTTGAAGTAGCTAACGGTGGTCAAGCACGTATTTTAGCGGTTACATCGGGTGAGCCCTTACCTGATTACCCAAAAATACCCACACTTAAGTCACTAGGTTACGATATGGAATTTGTTAATTGGCGTGGTCTTTTTGCTGCACCTAATTTACCCGCTGAAAAGTTAGCACAGTACACAAAAAAACTACGTGAGTTGCAAAGTACACCTGAGTGGGAAGCTGTACGAGCTCGTAACGGTTGGCTAAATCTTTTTCAAGAAAAAGATGAGTTTATTAAGTCACTAGAAGCACAAGAAGTGCAGCTTAGAGCTGTAATGGAAGAGCTTGGCTTTATCCGCACATTGCCGTAATCGAGGTTTTAAAATGACGAATCGAGAATTAATAGGGCCAAGTTTATTCTTGGCGCTATTTACTTTATACGCTGTGGTTGCATGGCAAATTCCGCTACTACCGTTTGAAGAATACGAAACGGTTACCTCAGCGACACTTCCTAAAGTATATGCCGGGTTTGGTATTGTGGTGTGCTTACTTTCTATTGGTTCAACATTGCTTAAACCAAGAGAGAAAACTAATACTGATGATGTTCTTGAAAAGTCACACGTACTGCGCACCTTTGGTTTATTAATATTAATGGTAATTTATAGCGCGGCACTGGAGCCAATTGGTTTTTTAATTTCTACTAGTGCGTTTTTGCTTGCGGGCTTTTTTGTGATGGGCGAAAGACGTAAGGGAATTTTGCTATTTGCATCGATACCGGTTGCGGTGGTTTTTTGGTTTTTGATGACTCAAGTATTGGGTATTTACTTGGTTCCGGGCGATTTGTGGAGTTAAGTTATGTTTGATGGAATTATGCTTGGTTTGTCGACCGTGCTCGACTTTAATAATTTAATGTACGTTATAGCTGGCTGCTTGGTAGGTACTTTTATAGGTATGTTACCAGGATTGGGGCCAATTACCGCAATTGCCTTGATGATCCCAATTACTTACAGCATTGGCGCCGATTCGGGCATGATTTTAATGGCGGGTGTTTATTACGGCGCTATTTTTGGTGGCTCTACGTCATCTATTTTAATTAATGCGCCTGGCGTGGCGGGTACGGTAGCTTCCTCCTTTGATGGCTACCCGCTTGCTAAACAAGGGCATGCAGGTAAAGCATTGGCAATTGCTGCTTATTCCTCCTTTATAGGCGGAACGATTGGCGCCATATTATTAATGGTAGCTGCACCTTTATTAGCAAAAGTGTCATTGAGTTTTCAATCCCCTGATTATGTTGTGTTGATGTTTTTAGGCTTAACAGCTATTGCAGCATTTTCAAATAAAGGGCAATTTTTAAAAGCAATGATGATGACTGTGTTTGGCTTGATGCTAGCAACGGTTGGTATTGATCCATCATCAGGGACTGACCGATTTACCTTTGGGCAACCTGATTTACTCGACGGAATAAGCTTTTTACTGGTTGCTATGGCAACGTTTGCATTAGCCGAGGCGCTTGTAAATGTTGTAAAACCAGAGAAAAAAGATGCTAAAAACATTAATGACTCAGACACACCGCAAATAGGTTCAACCAAGTTAAGTAAAGCCGAGATTAAAGAGATAGCACCAGTGATTGGTCGCTCGTCTATTTTAGGTTTTATAGTGGGGGTGTTACCGGGTGCTGGTGCAACTATTGCAAGCTTTATGGCTTATGCAACAGAGCGAAATTTAGCGCCAAAAGGTTTGAAAGAAAAGTTTGGTAAAGGCTCATTACGTGGTTTAGCTGCGCCAGAGTCGGCAAATAATGCGGCGTGTACAGGATCGTTTGTTCCACTGTTAACGCTTGGTATTCCGGGCTCAGGTACTACGGCAATTATGCTAGGTGCTTTGATTGCTTACGGCATTCAACCAGGTCCAATGCTTATGCAAGAAAACCCAAGTGTATTTTGGGCGGTTATTGTAAGTATGTACTTTGGTAATATTGTACTGCTTATTTTAAATTTGCCGCTTATTCCTTACTTTGCAAAAGTATTAGCAATGCCTAAGTCGGTACTCACCGTGATGATATTGTTCTTTAGCTTAATTGGTGTTTACTTAGTGTCCTTCAATACCTTCGACTTATTTATGATGGTAGGATTTGCGGTGGTTGCGCTAGTATTGCGATTACTGTCATTTCCTATGGCACCACTATTATTAGGTTTTATATTAGGAGATATGATTGAGCGAAACTTCCGTCGTTCAATGATGATTTCTGATGGCTCATTAAGCTTTTTATGGGATCGTCCGCTAACATTGAGCATATTTGTAATTTCAATTTTAGTGCTGTTGTTTCCGTTAAAAGATTATTTAATGCAACGCCGTGCAGACAAAGTAAATGCATAATTGAGAATGAAATGAAAAACACCAACAAGCTAAATCCATTGCAAAACATGGTCACAAAACCTAAGCGATTAGAAACACGATTAATTATTTGGGTAACAGGATTGTGTGTATTGCAGGCTTTATTATTTGGCGCGTTGGTGTATCAACTTACAGCGCAAAGCTTACATAACCATATTGGTGATAAAGCATTAGCTGTGGCAAGCAGTATTGCCACACGTGCTGATGTAATTAATGCACTGAAAATACCTAGTGACTTAACCGCTATTAACATGAAAATTGAAGATTTACGACAGCTTGTAGGTGCTGATTTTATTGTTGTTGGCGATGAAAATGCGCTTCGTATTGTGCATCCAGATGAAGATAAAATTGGCAAAAAAATGGTCGGAGGCGATAGCAAAGCTGCATTAAAAGGTGAACGCTATATTTCGGTGGCCCATGGTAGCTTAGGTGAATCAATTCGTGGCAAAGTGCCGGTGTACGCAGGTAATAATGAAATAGTAGGCGTTGTATCGGTTGGTTTTTTAGTACAATCAATCGATCCGCTTATTCTCTCTCGCAGTAGTGAAATTTTAATATGGGGCTTAATACTTGTAGGTTTAAGTATACTGGCGGCTATTTATATTGGACAGCGTGTCAGAAATGCTATTTTTGGCCTGCAGCCAGATGAAATTGCACGTTTGTTTTCAGAACAAGATGCAATTTTAAATACGGTACGCAGCGGTATTATTGCACTCGACCCGGACGGAAAAGTACGAAAACTCAATCAACGCGCCTGCGAAATATTAGATAAACCAACTTCAATTCTTAATCAGAACCTCAGCTTAAACGATTTATTACCTGAACATGCAGAATTTTTATTGCGTAATCAGCGACGTAAAATAGTGGGTTTTGAATTATTTGCCGCCGATAAACGCCTTATATTATCGAGATTTTCTTTGCAAGTGCAAGGGCAGGCGGATGGTATTTTACTGAGTATGCGCCCCTCTGATGAACTTGAGTATTTAAGCCAACAACTTACTAAAGTTCAGGCTTTTGCAGAGCTTTTAAGGGTACAAACTCATGACTATTCTAATAAGCTCAACTTAATTGGTGCGTTAGTGCAAATGGGCAAAAACGAACAAGCTATAGAAATAATAGGGCAAGAAAGCCAGGGCTCTCAGGCACAAATTCATAACTTGTTAGAGCGCATACAAGACCCTGTGCTTGCTGGTTTGTTGGTGGGTAAATATCATAAAGCAAGAGAATTAAATGTTGCGCTTGAGCTTAACCCCGACAGCCTACTTGGTGTTATTGCACGTAAAGATATGCTCGAGCGAGTTGTGTCTATTTTAGGTAATCTTATAGATAATGCGATTGAGGCTGCTATTAGGTCATCGAACTCTCGCTCTGCAAAAGTACGGGTAACCGTTGATGAAACCAGCCAAACTCTCTTATTTGATGTAGAAGATACAGGCTTTGGGTTAGGTTCTGACCATGATGTTATTTTTACCCCTCAGTACAGCTCTAAATCAGGAGCAGAGCATGGTATTGGTTTATATTTAGTAAAAACAAATTTAGACTCATGCGGTGGCACGTTAGAAATTGGTGAGTCAGACCTACTTGGTGCAAGACTAAGTGTTTACATTCCAAAATAATAAGAGCATTAAACATGACGTATTCAGTAGTAATAATTGAAGACGAAGTAGAGGTAGCACAGCTATTAGCGCAGTACTTGTTATTACCAAATGGTGTCGCAGGTAGTCAAACGCCAAAGCAAAGTTTAAGGCAAGCACAGTATCAGGTAGTGGGCATTGCAGGTAATTTAAGCACGGCAACAGCCTTACTGCATGCAATTGAACCCGATTTGATTTTACTCGATATACATTTACCTGATGGTAACGGACTTGATTTATTGACCGACTTACGACGTCGAACGATTAAAAGTGAGGTTATGCTGCTCACTGCTGCAAAAGAGGTCGAAACCCTTGAAAAAGCAATGCAGTTAGGTGCATGCGACTTTTTAGTAAAACCATTAATGTTAAACCGACTTGATCAAGCACTCGCACGTTTTGAATCACGTCAGCAATGTTTTTCTGATGCAAGTGAAGTAACGCAGTCAATGGTTGATATGTTATTTGGTTCAAAGCAGCAAACCAACACGTCTGTTCGTTTACCAAAAGGGGTCGATCAACTTACCCTGCAAAAAATACATGATGCTTTTGTAGAGCACGCAACCACTGCATTTACTGCTCAGCAAATGGGCGATTTGGTCGGTGTGAGTCGCTCTACAGCACGCCGTTACTTAGAGTATTTGCTTGAATCAGGTAAGTTAACAGCGGATCAAAGTTATGGCAGTATTGGCCGTCCTGAACGTTGCTATAAAATAGCGAAGTAACTTGGTGTATCTGAAACTTAAGTATTAAACGCTATTAATTTCAATGCCTTGCGTTTTTTTTGTTATGTTTGATATTTAATAGATTCTGACGATAAAAAAAATATGTTGAATTGATTGCATTTTAAGCGGCTTGTATGGTGATGTTCGCATTAAGTGATGTTATACTCCTGCCGAATAATTTATCGACTTTATTAAGAGTAAAATTAATGGCAGATTTATCGAAGTACAGAAACATTGGTATTTTCGCGCACGTTGATGCGGGTAAAACCACGACTACTGAGCGTATCCTAAAGCTTACTGGTCAAATCCATAAAACAGGTGAGGTTCATGATGGTGAATCTACTACTGACTTCATGGAACAAGAAGCTGAGCGCGGTATTACTATCCAGTCTGCGGCTGTAAGCTGTTTCTGGAAAGATCACCGTTTTAACGTTATCGATACTCCTGGACACGTTGACTTCACAGTTGAAGTATACCGTTCACTTAAAGTATTAGATGGCGGTGTTGGTGTATTCTGTGGTTCTGGTGGTGTTGAACCACAATCAGAAACTAACTGGCGCTATGCTAACGAATCAGAAGTTGCACGTATTATCTTTGTAAATAAATTAGACCGTATGGGTGCTGATTTTTACCGTGTAACTGAGCAAGTACGTAAAGTACTTGGCGCAACTCCACTAATCATGACTTTACCAATCGGTATCGAAGATGAGTTTGTTGGTGTTGTAGATGTTTTAACTAAAAAAGCGTACGTATGGGATGACACTGGTCTTCCAGAAAACTACGAAATCACTGACGTTCCTGCAGACATGGTAGAAAAAACTGATGAATACCATGAAATGCTTATCGAAACTGCTGTAGAGCAAGACGATGACCTTATGGAAGCGTACATGGAAGGTGAAGTACCTTCTATCGAAGATATCAAGCGTTGTATCCGTAAAGGTACTCGTGACCTTGCTTTCTTCCCTACGTTCTGTGGTTCTGCTTTCAAAAACAAAGGCATGCAACTAATCCTTGATGCTGTTGTTGACTACTTACCTGCTCCAACAGAAGTTGATCCTCAACCTCTTATGGATGAAGAAGGTAACGAAAATGGCGAATTCGCAATCGTATCTGCTGACGAACCTTTCAAGGCGCTAGCATTTAAGATAATGGATGACCGTTTTGGTGCATTAACTTTCGTACGTATCTACTCAGGTAAGCTTAATAAGGGTGACACTATCCTTAATGCGTTTACTGGTAAAACTGAGCGTGTTGGCCGTATGGTTGAGATGCAAGCAGATGACCGTAACGAATTAACTAGCGCACAAGCTGGTGACATCATTGCTATCGTAGGCATGAAAAATGTGCAAACTGGTCACACTCTATGTGATCCTAAGCACCCAGTAACACTTGAGCCAATGGTATTCCCAACTCCAGTAATCTCGATTGCTGTACAGCCTAAAGATAAAGGCGGTAATGAGAAAATGGGTGTTGCTATCGGTAAAATGGTTGCAGAAGATCCATCTTTCCAAGTTGAGACTGATGAAGATTCAGGCGAAACTATCCTTAAAGGTATGGGTGAGCTTCACTTAGATATCAAAGTTGATATCCTTAAGCGTACTTACGGTGTAGACCTTATCGTTGGTCAACCACAGGTTGCTTACCGTGAAACTATCACTCGTGAAATCGAAGATAGCTACACGCATAAGAAACAATCTGGTGGTTCTGGTCAGTTCGGTAAAATCGACTACCGCATCAAGCCAGGCGAAGTTGCTTCAGGCTTCACGTTTAAATCATCAGTTGTTGGTGGTAACGTACCTAAAGAATTCTGGCCTGCAGTTGAGAAAGGCTTTAAGTCAATGATGGGCGAAGGTGTTCTAGCTGGCTTCCCAGTATTAGACGTTGAAGTTGAACTTTTTGACGGTGGTTTCCATGCCGTGGATTCATCAGCAATCGCGTTCGAAATCGCTGCTAAAGGTGCTTTCCGCCAATCGATCCCTAAAGCGGGCGCACAACTTCTTGAGCCAATCATGAAAGTTGACGTGTTCACTCCAGAAGATCACGTTGGTGACGTAATCGGTGACCTTAACCGTCGTCGTGGTATGCTAAGCGACCAAGAAGCTGGTTTAACTGGCGTTCGCATTAAAGCTGACGTTCCGTTATCAGAAATGTTCGGTTACATTGGTTCACTACGTACAATGACATCTGGTCGTGGTCAGTTCTCTATGGAGTTCTCACACTACGCACCATGTCCACAAAACGTAGCTGACACAGTAATCGCTGCAGAAAAAGAGAAAAAAGCTGCTAAGTAATTAGTTTCTTAACTCTTTAAAAAAACCCGCACATGTTGCGGGTTTTTTATTACCTATAATTTGGTTTTATTCTTTATAGGTTTTTATAACTGCTCTTTATTATTAATTAGTCCTATATTTTTAATTAATGAAAAGGTACTAGATAGAAATTTATTTATATTGTTACAAAGCAGGGATTTGTTATACACGTCTATGCACAGAGCGTTATATCAATAGTGAGGAAATTACTGTTGTATCATTTAGCTCGTTTTTTCTTTTCACTATTTTAAAGTAGAACTGGAGAATGGTAAGGTTTTTCATTTTTATAACTGGCAACTTGATGATGAAACGCAATCAGTTATTTCTAAAATGTACTGTAATAAGTTAGCTAGAAAAATAGAAAATATTAGCGGCAAGTGCAGCGCATGATTTTTTAATTTAGATAGAAAAAAGGAGCAATTAATTGCTCCTTTTTTGTTTTTATTTTATAACGCGCTAATTAAACTTTTTTATAGCCTTAGCTTTTAGCGCTTTCATCTTTAGCCTGCGTGGCTTTTTAAAAGATTGTATAGGCATTGATACCATATGCTCTTGTGGCAGTGCCGGAATTGTTTGTGGGTAAGTTCCTTCCTCTGGCACGGAAATCTCTTTTAGATGTACTTTAAGCGCCTCTAGAGTTGAGTCGTTATCAACTTCACTAGGGCAAATAAATATACCTAACTTTCTTAGCTGTACGCCGAGTTTGATACTACTGGTATAACGGATAATTGGAGCACCTAATACTAAGCCTAATAATATAGGTGATAGCCACCAAAAGAATACAGGTGTGAAGTAGTAGGCTGTGCTGCCCCATGCTATAGCCACAATAGTAGAGAATAACGTATAACCAAACGCTTCTTTCCACGGGACCATACGACCTTCGCGCGGTTGTGCATCCCACTTCACTTTTTTGCCTAAAAATACGCAAAGTACAAAGTAAGCATGAAATACCATCATTAATGGCGCAACAATAATAGCAAATACAGTTTCAATAATTGAACCTAGAATTAATTTAATTGAACCACCAAAGCGTTTGTTTCTATGTATTAGGGTGACTATTACGCCCATTAATTTAGGCATTAATAAAATAACAATAGTTAAATACAAGAGTGAATCAATAAGATCGGTTTTAGCTATTTGCCATGTAGGAAATAATTGATAAACACGATTAAAGTACACATCACTATTTAATGCGCGCGTTACTGCATCAATAGTACTTAGCGCTAGCATTGAGAGCCAAATTAGTGATGAAATATAGGCTGTTGCACCTAATAGAAAGTGCAGCTTACTCATTAATTTTAATTTAGATGATGATAGTAAACCTAAGTGCTGAATATTACCCTGTACCCAGCGTCTATCGCGTACAGCATAATCGAGAATATTACTTGGTACTTCTTCGTAGCTGCCTTCAATATCTGATAGTAATAGTACATCCCAACCTGCACTATGAAGTAGTGATGCTTCTACAAAATCATGACTTAAAATCTCACCGCCAAAAGGTGCGTTACCTTTAAGTGTTGGCAAGCCACAGCACGTTATAAATGCTTCAACTCTAATGATTGCATTATGACCCCAGTAGTTGGCTTTATCTGTTTGCCAAAATGCTGAGCCAGTAGCGAGCATTGGGCTATATAGCACTGACGCAAACTGTAAAAAACGACCAAAAAAGGTATCTTGACGAACAGGTATCGGAATTGTTTGGATCAGGCCTGCTTGTGGGTTGTTTAGCATGCTTGTAGTAAGTTCTAACATACATTTACCGGTCATTACGCTATCTGCATCAAGCACAATCATATGGTCGTAATTACTTCCCCAGCGCTCACAAAAGTCGGTTAGGTTACCTACTTTGCGGTGTTTGTTATCTTCGCGACGACGATAAAAAACATGCTTTGCTGTATCCCCTAAACGTTCGCACAATGCATGCCATGCACTTAGCTCGTTTTTAACTATTTGAGGGTCTTGTGTATCGCTTAATAAATAAAAATCAAAATTATCAAGCTGACCAGTTTCTTTTAACGATTGTAGACTTACTTCAAAGCCCGCTATAACACGGTGGGTATCTTCGTTATAAATAGGCATTACAACGGCGGTTTTCTGAGCGTTAATTGCCTCGTTATTGAACTCAATTGGTTTAATACGTTTTAACGTAAGCGGGTCAATTCGAAATAACTGTAGTACAAAGCCGATTGTGCCACTACAAAAAGCCGTTACAATCCAAGCAAATGTGATTGAGAATAATACTAAAAGGGCATACTCAAGTAATGTCATACCGTTTGAGCTTAAAATCTCAAACATAATAGATATGCCGTAGCCAGATGTGCCAAGTGCCGCAATGGCAAATAGCCATACTCTTAGTGTTTTGAATGGCATTGGAGTGCCCCTACCTTTATTACTTGATGTCATTTGGGTACCAAACATAGCTCCATACCTCGCTAATTTCTTTGTCACGTAGTTTTAACGATAAACGCATATCAACGGGTTGATCGTCCTGTGGTGCAATTTTAAAGGCTACACGCCATCCACGTGAATCCGGAAGTTTTTGTACATTCACGTCGGTTACTTCGCCTGTTGTAAGTTGAATGTCGGCATCTAGTTTTAACTGTTTAGACAGTTGATTTATTTCTGATCCAGTAAAATCAACAGTAAATTGGCGGTGGCTTTTTGGTGGTGGGTTGTCCTCACCAGGTAAAGCGGCGCTACCAATTCTTGTACGTAGTACACGTGCTTTCTCGTGCTGAGTTAAAACTGAATTAAAGGTGGTCATTTTGTAGCTTAATTTTAATGAATCTCCGGCCTTCATTGGTTTTTCTGGTACCCAGTAACTTACGATATTGTCGTTAGTTTCTGTATCAGTCGGTATTTCTACAAGCTCTACACGACCATTTCCCCACTCACCTTGTGGTTCAATCCATAGGCTAGGGCGGTCGTGGTAATGTGCTTCTGTGTCTAGATAGTTATTAAAGTATCGGTCTCGTTGAGCTAACCCAAAACCTTTTGGGTTATTGTACGAAAATGAAGTAACGCTGAGTTGTGATGGGTTGTTAAGAGGGCGCCATACCCACTTGTCATCAGCAGATTGAGTTAATAAGCCATCCGAGTCATGAACTTCAGGGCGATAGTCATCAAAAAATTTGGTGCTGTTTTCGCCGTGATAAAACATACTCGTTAATGGTGCTACACCTAGTTTTTTAATATCTTTACGCGCAAAAATCTGCATATCAACATCAACTAGCATATTCGTTGTAGGGTCGACGCTAAATTTGTACGCACCAGAAATAGATGGACTATCCAACAATGCAAAAATGGTGATTTGTGTTTGCTCTGCCTTTGGTTTAACTAACCAAAACTCTTTGAACATTGGAAATTCTTCACCCGAATTCTCAGCAGTATCAATGGCAAGGCCTCTTGCTGATAAGCCATAAACTTGTTGAGGGCCAACGACTCTAAAATACGATGCTCCCTGAAATACCATTACTTCGTCTTTATACTCGTTAGTATTTAATGGGTAATGTAAGCGAAATCCAGCATGGCCTAGTTGAGTGCCCGCCACACTTTTAGCTATTTCTTCTTGTAGTGGTGCAGCAGTGCCATCGTATTGGTAAAAGTCGGTGCTGAAAGGTAAGCGGCTACGTTTAGAGTCGCTATCAACAGTATTTATTGTTACAGGTGTTTTATATAAAAAACCAGGGTGGAATAATTGCAGCTCGTACAGGCCTTCATCTTTCCACACCGCTTTGTCTTTTTTAAATCGAATTGAACGGTAGTCTTGATAATCAATATTATTTAGTGCTTCAAGCTCGATGTTTTTAGGTGCCACATATTCTTCGCTTGCTAGCTTTTTAGCGCGAGCGCTAATTACATCAAATAAGCTACTTTGTGGAATTGCTACATCAACAGTTGCAGCAATCGCTTGGTTGCTATTGCCCCAAGTCGAAAAAATAATAAGTAGACCCAGTAGTGGTGCTGACTTTTTTTGCCATTTAGGCAAGTTTTGGGTTAGTTGTTTCATTCTCATTCCTTTATAAAAACACGACTTATTTTTACGTTTAGGGTAAATATTGATTTTGTTTTGTAAGTATCTTCTAATTTACTTAAAGCAAAATGTGAACCCTTATAAAAGTTCATATTTATCAATAGGAAAACCAATATACGTAACTCATTGAGGTTTTTGTTGTGTAAAATTCACTCAATCTTATGTAGTTGTTACTGATTAATTACTAGAAGACTCACTAATCGTATGAACATATTACGGGGAGTTTAATGAAGCTTGTCTGAATTACATTTGTATAAAATAAAAAAGCCGCAAAAGCGGCTTTTTATATGTTTAGATTTTACTTAATTATTTCTTTTTAAATCGACGCACTATTGATAGTGGTGCTAAAAGAAGTGATAACCATAATAATGAACCTGCATCATTATCATCATCTGAGCGTAAGTTATTTACCTTAACGGCTACTTTTTCAATGTTTGATAAGTTACCAGCACTATCTTGAGCTTGTACTGTTAAAGTAATACGATTTTCGAATTCGTAATCAATCTCTCCAGCAACAATTAACTGCCCCTCATTGTTAATAGAAACGCTGTCATTATCAGATGTAATAAATTTAACAACAGGTGATTCATCGGCATTTGGATCACTAAAATCGAGCGTGCCGATAATTGTGCCAATTGCGCTGTTTTCATCGATTGCAAAAACTTGATCGGCTGCAATTACAGGTGTTTGCTCTTCAGGCGTTAAAGTAATTTCAGATTTAATGTCAATAATCACAGGGTCATGGTCTGATGCGCGGTATGCACTTTCAGAGTACAAGCTAGATTGTTGACCTTCGCTTTTAAACTCTACATTGTAATCAAGTGAAATAGGTTCATCTGCGTTGATATGCCAATCTGTTGCAGCGACAACTTTGCTAAGTAATGATTGTGTAGCTACTGCATGGTCTAAACTTCCTGCACGACCAGAAAAGCTATAAGAATAACCAAGTGTATCACCATCAATTTCAGCAACTACATTTTTGTAGCCTTTATCAGCAAATGCACGTATTGGATCTTCCATTGCGTAAGCATTCATATCGCCGACTAAAATAGTATCTTCGTCATCAACACCGGTTGGTTTGCTATCAAGCCAATCTGCGAATGCATTAGCACCTTGCGTGCGTATTTCATTCCAACAGCCTTGGCCATCAGCTAAATCTGCATTATTTCCAGAAGCACTACCACAGCTTTTAGATTTAAGATGTGACACAGCAACAGTAAATACTTCATCAGTTTCTATTGATTTAAAGCTTTGTGCAATTGGAGCACGGTTACTAAAATCAAATGGAGCCTCAGTTGTAATGGCTGCAGTGCCTACTTCTTCTACTTTGTTAGCACGATAGATAAGTGCGGTAGTAATTGCATCGGTACCAATTTGATCTACGTTAAAATCAACAAATGCATAGTTGTTAGCACTATCTGCATCATTTAATGCATCTACTAAGCTAGCAATTGCACTAAATTCGCCAAAGCCATCATTCTCAATTTCCATTAAACCAACAACATCGGCCTCAATAGCGCTAATAGCACTTACAATTTTAGCTTCTTGACGAATAAATTCAGCTTCAGTATCTGCACCTCGAGATGTAGGGAACCCTCCGCCTTGGCCATCACCATTGAAGTAATTAAGTACGTTAAAGCTAGCTACACGTAAATCTGCTTCAGCATTAAGTTCAGGCGCATCTTCACGTGCATTTGTTGCAATAAACGAAGGCGCTAAAGTTGGGTGAATTCGGTAAAGACCGAAGCTATAAGCAAGTGCCCCTGTAACAGTATTAACAGTATCGCCAGTTCGTAATGTATTTTCTGCCGACAAGCCTGGAGTTGGATAAGCTGTAGGGTCTAAGTTTTGTACTGTAGAGCCATCATCTATTAAAATCTTTTTAAGTAGATTTTCAGTTTCAACTGCATTAGCAGCATCGCCAGGTAACGCAACCTGAGTACCTTGGTACAAGCGCTCTGTTGCTAATTCAACTTCACCATATCGACCAAGACCAAAGTTATTAGTCACTACTAATGGTTGCTCTAATGTGACTAACATACCTTCAAAAGCTTCTAAATCAGTTGTATTAGCTAAAGGTAAAGTGATTTTTGTAGCTGCTGCAGCTAAACCAGTGCCACACACTGCAACTTGGCTAACACTGCCAATTTGTGTTGCATCAAAATACTCTTCAACAGTACCTTGTATACGTACATGGTCGCCTACATTCACGTCAGTATCTGCAAAATATACAAATACACCTTCAGAGGTAAGTGGATTTGCATCTATATCAGCAGCCAGTGAGCTAACAAAAAAGCCTTTTAATTGTTCATCACCTTGAAAATCGGCGCTTACAACACCTTCAAGCTCTACTAATGTACCTACAAGTGGGCTAGCAGAGCCGTCACCTTGAATAGCATTTATTAGTGTTTTTTCTGCACCACAAACAAGTGGTTCAAGTGGTTCTGGCTCAGGGTCTGGCACAGGAGCGGTACCGCCGTTTCCTGTGTGTGAACCTAATCCATCAAAGGTGTCAATATCAAACTGTTCCCACTCTTCGCTAGGATCAAAAATGGCTGTCGAGTCAGTTCGGCCTGTGGTAATGCTATCTTTTCTTCGCAGCGTTTTGTTAACCGTAGTTACACCCCCTTCAGACCACTCTGAACCCGGATCAACACCAACTTGACCAAAACTATCAACAATTACACCGTCTTTAGTTAAAACAAGGGCATCATCACCGTTATAGTAGGTTACTGTGCTGGTTTCATCTGCAATATCAAGTATTGCAGCTGCTGCACTGGGGTTTGAAATAATGTAGGTGGTATTGGCGGCCAATGTTCCGGTTAAATCAATCGAGTTGCCAATCGAACTGCTACCATTTGAATAGAGTCCTAAAGTATAACCTTCAAGAGAAAGCTCCGTATCAGCATTATTATAAAGCTCGATTGCTTTATTATTACTGCTTCCCTCTATATATTCTGAAATGATTAGATCAGCGGATGCTGGTGCACTGAGACTTGCTATAACAAGTGCGAGTGGTGTTATTTTTGTTTTAAACATTTTTTTATTATTCCCGTGTATTAATCCCAAAATGGGACACCAGTTTAGAGAATAAATATGACGAAAATAATACAAAAATGTAAATGAATGTAAACAAAAGGCGGTTTAACCGCCTTTTAATAAAAAATTACTTTTTAGCTAGATATTTTGCGGCTTGCTTAGCAAAGTAGGTTAATATTCCATCGGCTCCTGCACGCTTAAATGCAAGTAAAGATTCCATTATTGTAGCCTCTTCACTTAACCAACCGTTATCAATTGCTGCTTTGTGCATTGCATACTCGCCACTTACCTGATATGCGAAAGTAGGTACACCAAATTCGTCTTTAACACGCCGTACAATATCTAAATAAGGCATACCGGGCTTTACCATAACCATATCAGCGCCTTCTTGTAAGTCTAATGCGACTTCACGTATTGCTTCATCAGAGTTTGCTGGATCCATTTGGTAAGTTTTTTTATCAGCACCTTTTAAGTTACCAGCAGAGCCTACAGCATCTCTAAATGGGCCATAGTAGCTAGATGCGTATTTAGCTGAGTAGGCCATAATTCGAGTATGAATAAACCCATCAGCTTCAAGTGCTTCGCGAATAGCGCCAATACGACCATCCATCATATCAGAAGGGGCAACAACATCAGCACCAGCTTCTGCATGGGAAAGTGCTTGTTTAACTAAAATTTCAGTAGTGACATCATTAATAACATAACCTGAATCATCAATAATACCGTCTTGGCCATGCGTAGTGAAAGGGTCAAGTGCTACATCAGTAATCACACCCAACTCAGGAAAAGCTTCTTTTAACGCTCTTACGGTGCGTTGTGCTAAGCCATCATCGTTATATGCTTCTTCGGCAAATAATGATTTTTTATCCGCAGGCGTTACTGGAAAAATAGCAACGGCAGGTACGCCAAGTTCAACGAGTTCTTTTGCTTCAACAAGCAGTAAATCAATTGATAGCCGCTCAATACCAGGCATTGATTCAATTACCTCGCGGCGATTTTTACCATCAAGTACAAATACAGGGTAAATTAAATCATTTACGCTAAGCTGGTTTTCAGCCATTAAGCGGCGAGAAAAGTCGCTGCGGCGCATTCTGCGCATGCGAGTATATGGGAAAAGGTCTAATCCTGATTGGGCCATGTTAATATGCTCCTACTGTGGTAATGGAAAAGTAATTACTTGATTACGGCCATGCTGCTTTGCGTAATAAAGTGCTTTGTCGGCGCACTCAGTAAAAATTTGAGGGTTGCTAACATCGTCAGCAATACTGGTGTATACACCAGCGCTAATAGTAAATTGAATATCATTATTGGCAACCGTTACTGTACTTACTGAGATATCAGCTCGTATTTTTTCAGCTATGTCTTGTGCGCCTTCACTAGGGG
>NZ_AUTI01000128.1:0-7464 GCF_000497995.1 Pseudoalteromonas sp. TB25 | reverse complement strand
CCAGCCGTTGTTTTTGTCTTGAATGATTTCTTGTTCGGTAATATTGCGTACCGATTTTACGTCACCAAATAAAACTTGCTGCACAGGGACTGCTTTATTGCGCTCGTATTGAGCAAAAGTTGGCGCGCTCACACTAAGTAGGGCACACATTATTAATATTATAGCTTTCATAATAATCTCCTATTGGTAGCCTTTATGGGCTTATTAGCCCGTAAAGGCTTAGTAACTACCAACCAAATGTCGATTTTTCTTTAGTTTTACGAATTTCAGTTTCGTCAGCCCATTCAACTAGGCCGCTTTCCATATCCATTAAACGCATCGTAAATTTATAGTATACGTCTGATTTATCGGCATTTGATTTAACTATGCTCGATAAATTTCCGTATAACATATATTGCGCGCCAATTTGTTTACCAAATGCAACGGCTGTTGCAGGGTTAACCAGGGCATCTTCGTTTTGAAACGTTAATTGCTCACGTACTGACTCAACACGCGTCATATCTACAAAACGGAACTTACCACTGCGTAGCATTTGCGTTGAGATTGAATCGGTGATTGATTCAGTATCAATGTGCTCACTAGTTTTATTTTTAATACGCTCAACAAACACTACGGGGCGTTTATTAGCGGTCATTGTGCCAACAACGGGTGAGCTGAGTAATGAATCGGTCATTTGGCTCGCTACTTTTTGTAAGTCGGTAGAGCCAAAATTAATATCGGTTGTTTCTACTGCTTGTGCGTCGCCATAACTTACTACGGCTTTATTAGCACAGCCACTTAATACTAAAGCGCTCAGGCCAACTAAAGCGTAAGTTGATGCTGTTTTAAATTTGTTACTGATGATCATGGTTGTTTCCTTTAATCTTTAAATTCTTGTGATTCGGTAGACACTTCTCTTACTGCTAAAGAAAAGGTAACCGCATCAGAGCTCGGTGCTAAGCCCGGTAATTGTGTTTTTGCAAAACCAAATAAGGTGAGTGCTTGCCAAGGTGAGTGGTTGCCTTTAATAACAAAGCCGTCTTTATCAAACCAATTAAATTGATACTGTAAATACTGTGATTTTTTATACTGGCTCGAAAGTGTCACTACCACATCGGTTAACTGGTTGGTTTGACGTGTTTTCACATCAGTAATGGCCAGCTTTTTACCAAGCTCTGGGTTATCTACACGTAATTGCTCATTAAACTGGTTTTTATTTTGTTCAACAGAAATACCCGATGTAACCGGTTGGCTGGAACATGCACTGAGCATTAAGGCTGCTAATAATGGCGCTATGTATTTCATGATGGCTCCTAAAGTTGAACTACGTGGTAATTAAAGTAGTTATTAATAGAGGTTAAGTAAATTAACGTTAACCCTTGCTTACTAATGGTAAAATTTATGGGTGCTTGTGTGCCTATATGCACAGAATGCTCACCTGTATTTAGGCTTTGCCTTGCGACACTTATTTGATTTGGAAGTGTAAGCCAGCTGCGTGTATCAGCTTGCTCAGACGCCAAATTATAAATATTAGCAAGTATGTTACCTACATCACCGGCACTGCGAGCAAGTTCTGCCCGTACTTTCTCTTTGGCTACTAATCTGAGTACTTGGCGAGCGACTTTTGCAGGTATTTGATCTTCTAGAGTTTTAGCTGCAAGTGCCTCAATGTGTACCAGTGGGCTAAGCGCCAAGCTTTGTGCATCTATATTTATATTGTTAAGGCGGCGCACATAGGCATTATCTTTATATACCGGCATCGCCAAGCTGTAAAAGCGTGCATCGCCACGTGATGAATAAATTGGCAAGCGCAGCTTAAATTCATCTTGTTTTGGTACTAATCCTTGTTCAAATAAAACAATTACTTCGCCTTGTGATGAAGAAATAGTGGGCGTATCGCCAAAGCGTTTTTTAAATTCATTTAGATCTTGGTCAAACCCTTGTTTTTTAGCAAGGCGCATTACATCTTGCTGTAAATAAATATTGTTAGGTTGTATAGCCAATGCTTTTTTATAATCGATATAGGCGTCGTCGTATTGTTTAGCACTTTGGTAAAGCAAAGCAGATAAGTAAAATGTGTAGGCATTTTGAAAGCCATTTTTTATGTTTCTGGTTACATTGCTCATGCTTGGGTAGTGTTGCTGAGCTTCTTTAACGGTTGAGTCTACTTCTGCTTCATTCTCGCTAAGCGCATCAACTTGTACTTTATTAGCTCGGCGAATTTCGACCAATGCGCCTTCAACATCATTTTTATACACGTAGTTAAGTGCTTTATAACTATGAAGCATGCTCATTTCGTAAGCGGGTGGCACATAAGTTATTGCTGAGTCGTTGGTAAATAAAGCGTTACTTTGTTCAAGGCCCGCACTAACTTGTATTTTGGCGGCTTCACGTTTTTTTTGCATTTGCGTATACACGTTCTCAAATTTGCTTTGTGCATCATCTGGTGTATTAGCTAAGTCGTTTAAACGAGCTTGCTCAAGTTGGTTGAGTAAGTAGCTGCTGTGCAGGGTGCTATTATTAGCAATAAGGGATTGCGCTTCTTCGATGTTGTTTTTCTCGATCGCATTTCTTATTGGTGTCATTTGTGTGGCATAGTCATTAAATAGGTCATTAAAACCCATTGTGCTACACCCACTTAAAATAAAACAAAAGCTTAAAATTATACTGCGGCGCACTGAGCACTCCTCTTAATTTACCTGTATACATTAACATACTATTTTTAGCTAAATGTGTGAAATATTGTAAAAAATCGTAGAGTAAAACTGCCTGCTAATAAAGAAATATAAAGTGACATTAGTGAACAAAGTGTGAATTTTTTTGGTTTATTATCACTCCACTGAAATAGTATTTTCGCTTTAGCGGTCTTGCTAAGAGTTATATCACTTAGAGGAATTAAAAAATGAAAAAGTTTACAGGTGCAGCAATGGCTGTAATGGTAGCAGGTTTAGTTGGTTGTAATGCAACAGAGGCAGAAACGGCAACATCAAGTGCAGTTGCTAGTAATGGCGCAACAACTGATTTAGTTCATTGTTATGATGCGAATGTATGTGGTGGCCATAACGATTGTAAAACAGCTGAGAATGCATGTGCAGGTCAAGCGTCATGTAAAGGGACTGGTTTTGTAGCAATGCCTGCAAAATCATGTGCTGACGTTGGCGGTACAGTAAAAGATAAATGGGTTGGCAGTGTAGCTAAAGCAGATTTAGTACATTGTAACGATGTAAATGTGTGTGGCGGTCATAACGATTGTAAGACTGCTAATAATGCTTGTGCTGGACATGCATCATGTAAAGGCACCGGTTTTGTATCAATGCCTGCAAAAGCATGTGGTGATATTGGTGGTTCTGTAGGTAGCTAATACCAATTTATCGAACGCATAAAATAAGCTTGAACGATGTGTTTATTATTCAGGCTTATTAAGGAAGTTTATGACAAATCGTTTTTTAGGTTTTGGTTTAGGACTAAGAGCCCCGCATTTTGAGCAAATTATTGCAGATAAACCAGCTGTAGATTGGTTTGAAATTATTTCAGAAAACTATTTTGTAGCCGGTGGAAAACCTTGGCATTATTTAAATAAAATAAGAGCAGATTATCCGATTGTTATGCATGGGGTATCAATGTCGATTGGTAGTGTTGACCCTATTGATAAGGACTACTTAAATCAGTTAAAAAACACAATTGCGAGGGTTGAGCCGCATTGGGTGTCTGATCATTTATGTTTTACCCAAGTGGGCGGTATTAATAGCCACGATTTACTACCAATGCCTTACACCTCAGAGGCGCTTGATCATTTAGCAAATAAAATTTCGCAAGTTCAGGACTACCTAGGGCGCGAAATGATTTTTGAAAATGTATCGAGCTATTTAACCTATAACGATTCACAAATGAGTGAGTGGGAATTCTTAGCGCAATTACATAAGCAAACAGGCTGTAAGTTTTTAATGGATGTAAATAATGTTTATGTAAGTGCGCGTAATCACGACTTTAATGCAATGGATTATTTATCAGCTATTCCGAGTACAGCTATTGCACAAATTCACTTAGCAGGACATCAAGACTTTGGTACGCATATTATAGATACGCACGATGAAGATGTTCCCGATGCGGTATGGGACTTATATGCTCAGTATGCAAAAACATTAAATCCGGTAAGTACCATGATTGAACGCGATGATAATATTGGCTCCCTTGATGATTTAATTACTGAGCTTGAGCATGCCAAAGCGCTAGTGAAACCGTTTTGGGATATAAGGTCATGAGTGGTTTAGCAAAGCTGCAACAACAGTTTATGGATTTACTGCAAGGAGAAAGTTCGGATATTAGCGAGCAAATTGCGCAGCAAGGGCAGTTAAATACACAACAGCGACTCTCTATTTATCAAAGCGCTTATAAAATTCGCTTAAGAGCCGTGATTGAGCAAGATCACGAACAGTTGGGCATTTACTTAGGTGATGATTTATTTGAGATGATGGTTGATGGTTATTTAGCTTTATATCCTTCAACTCATACGTCACTACGAATTTTTGCAGAGAAGCTACCAGATTATTTAGCCGCTAATACTCCTTTTAGTGATTACCCCATACTTGCAGATATAGCAAAATTTGAACGACTATTACTAAGTACTTTTGATGCAAGCGATAAAACATTACTTAATGTATCAGAGCTTGAAAGTATTGAACCTCAGCAATGGCCAACTTTACTATTAAAATTACATCCAAGTGTTCAGTTAGTTGTGTTTAATACGTTGGCGGTTGAAAGTTGGCAGGCAATAAAACAAAAGCAAACACCGCCAGAGCCAAGAGTCTCAGAACCTCGCTTTTGGGTTGTAGCACGTGATGCTCAAAGGCGTACACAATATTTAAGCGTTGATGCACAAGAATACCGCTTACTGAGTTTATTAAAACAAAACACACCCTTTGCACAGTTATGTCAATCCTGTTTAAATGAACTCCCAGGCGAGAAAATCGCTGGGTTTTTAATTACTAAAATTAATCAATGGCTTGAACGTGGTTGGTTAATTAGCGAGTGAGTTAAAACAATATAGTTATTTTTCGTTGCGAAGGAATTTTTTTGAAAGCCACCATATACACATTAATTGCTTTAATTGCGTTTGCCGCAAATTCTCTTTTTTGCAGAATGGCCTTAGCAGAAGGTTATATAGATGCTTGGAACTTTACTGTTATTCGCTTACTTAGCGGGGCTGCATGTTTGGGCATTATAATGGCTATTTATACCCATAATTTAAAACGTAAAGGCACATTCAATCCCGCTATTTTAAGTGACAGAGGAAGCTGGCGAAGCAGTATTAGCCTGCTTGTTTACGCGCTTTGTTTTTCGATTGCCTACGTAGAGCTAGATACCGGTACCGGTGCACTAATTTTATTTTCTGCTGTGCAACTTACTATGATTGGCTGGGGTATTTATCAAAAAGAGCAATTAAGCGTACTCCAGTGGTGTGCATTTATAGTGGCGTTATCTGGTTTTGTATATTTAATGCTGCCATCTGCAGCGGTGCCTTCATTATTAGGTGCATCACTTATGGCACTCAGTGGTGTGGCATGGGGTATTTACAGTATTCGCGGTAAAGTGTGCGTATCGCCACTGCGTACTACTGGGTTTAACTTTATAAGAAGCTTAGTTGCTATCCCTGTTTTATTACTTGTAGGTATGAGTTATTTAAAAAATATGAGTATTGAAGGGGTATTACTTGCGTGTGCCTCGGGGGCAATAGCGTCTGGAGTTGGTTATAGTGTTTGGTATGTAGCAATGCCACTACTTAAAAGTACCCAAGCTGCGGTTGTGCAACTTTGTGTGCCGGTACTTGCTGCCATTGCTGGTGTTATGTTTTTATCAGAGCAGGTAACAATTGAGTTTATAGTAGCAAGCTCGTTAATATTAGGCGCCGTGCTGGTGTTTATTTTAAATAAAAAGAAGGCTTAATAAAACCTAACCTTCTTTTAGGTGTGGGCTTACGTTTGTTACAAAGCGTTTATAAATAGCAGGTAAGTTATCAAGTATTGCCTGCTTACCCTGTAGTTCACTGTTTTTTATGCATTCAAAAAGTACTTGCTCGCTAAGTTTATTCACTAATAATTGTGATTGCTTAATATGGCTTATATGCCAAAGCTCAGGTGCTACGCCACCTAAATCATGCTGGTAAGGGCGATAAAAACCAAATTTAACTAAGTTAGTATCAAGCCAATTACTTAAAGGTGCAAACGGCCCACCTTGCAGGTATTCATCAGGTGTTAGCTGTAGCTTATAATCATCACTGACCGCAGCTTTATCAAACACATCTAAGTCAGTCCCTAAATGGTGTCTGCTTGCGCCAGGTAGTGCAGAGTAGAGCATTATTGCTATGCATTTATCTACATCATTTAATTTAGTTAAATTTACAACCTTTTGCTGTTTATTATAAACAGGTCGAATACCTAAAAACTTATTATTCCAAATAATTGACTGGCGTTCAAAGTCGCGAAAACTTGAGGCAATAGTAAGATCAAATCCCGCTTTTTGAGCTGCACTTTGCAGCGCTAAAAAGTCGCTAATAATAGCGCTGTGCAAGCGATGATTTTGTATGTCAGTTAAATGTGTATCACTTTGCCCTGTGATACACATTATCGATGTTGGTTTAGTTACATCCATTATGCTAAAAGTTGCTCTAGTATTTGCTCGTAAATGTCGGTAAGGGCTATTAAATCATCGGTACTTACGCATTCATCTACTTTATGAATAGTTTCGTTACGTGGGCCAAGTTCAATTACTTTAGCACCTGTTTGTGCAATAAAGCGACCATCTGATGTGCCGCCGGTAGTTTCTAGGTTTGTGGTTAAACCGGTTACTGATTTAATCGCTTTTACTGTGGCATCAACAAGTGGGCCGTGCTCGGTAATAAAAGGTAAGCCATTTACTATCCAGCTTAATTCATAATTTAAGTTATGCTTTTGTAGTATGTCATTTACACGTTGTTGTAATTGCTCATGTGTTACTTGCGTGCTAAATCTAAAGTTAAACTGTACTTCTAGCTCACCCGGGATCACGTTGCCTGCACCTGTGCCGCCATTAATATTTGAAATTTGAAAGCTGGTAGCAGGGAAGTATTCATTTCCGTTATCCCACACCGTTTGGCTAAGCTCAGTAAGGGCAGGGGTTGCTAGGTGAATTGGGTTTTGTGCTAAATGTGGATAGGCGACATGCCCTTGTACACCCTTAACGGTCAAAAAAGCGGTAAGTGAACCTCTGCGGCCATTTTTAACAACATCACCTAATACATCTCGTGATGAAGGCTCGCCTACTAGGCACATATCAATTTTTTCACCGCGCGCCTCTAGCGTATCAATTACACGGGTAGTCCCGTTTATAAACGGGCCTTCTTCGTCAGAGGTTATTAAAAAAGAAATTGAGCCTTTATGATCTGGATGTTTAGTAACAAACCGCTCGGTTGCAACAAGCATTGCAGCTAACGAGCCTTTCATATCGGCA
>NZ_AUTI01000127.1:0-5459 GCF_000497995.1 Pseudoalteromonas sp. TB25 | reverse complement strand
CGGCTAAAACTGAGTCAGCACCGGCTCAAGCAGCACCTGCAAAAGCAAGTAATGAAAGCTTCACAGAAAATAGCGCGTATGCTCATGCATCACCCGTTGTTCGCCGTTTAGCGCGTGAGTTTGGTATTAACCTAGCTAACGTTAAGGGCACTGGTCGCAAAGCCCGTATAGTTAAAGAAGACGTGCAAAACTACGTTAAAAACCTAGTTAAGCAAGTTGAATCTGGTCAATTATCTGCAGGTAGTAGCGCAGGTGGTAGTGAGCTTGGTCTTATTCCATGGCCTAAAGTAGATTTTGCTAAATTTGGTGAAATTGAAGAGAAAAAACTGTCTCGCATTCAAAAGCTATCAGGTAAAAACTTACACCGTAACTGGGTACAAATCCCACATGTTACACAGTTTGATGAAGCTGATATCACAAGTCTTGAAGTATTCCGTAAAGAGCAAAATGCACTTAGCGAGAAGAAAAAGCTTGGCGTTAAAATCACACCACTTGTGTTTGTGATGAAAGCAGCGGCTAAAGCACTTGCAGACTTCCCAACATTTAACTCTTCACTGTCTAGCGACGGCGAAAGTTTAATTCTTAAGAAGTACATTAACATCGGTGTTGCTGTTGATACGCCAAATGGTTTAGTAGTGCCAGTGTTTAAAGATGTTGATAAAAAAGGCATTATTGAATTATCACGTGAACTAATGGAAGTATCTGTTAAAGCACGTGACGGTAAGCTTACATCTTCTGATATGCAAGGCGGCTGTTTTACTATCTCTAGCCTTGGCGGTATCGGCGGTACGGCATTTACGCCAATTGTTAATGCGCCAGAAGTTGCTATTTTAGGTGTATCTAAATCTGAAATGAAACCTAAATGGAATGGCAAAGAGTTTGAACCTAAACTAATGGTTCCGCTGTCTATGTCATACGACCATAGGGTTATTGACGGAGCATTAGCTGCACGCTTTACTGTGACTCTTGCAAGTTACATGAGCGATATTCGCCAGTTGGTGATGTAACCAGTTTAGTAAAATTGGTATACGCAATAAAATAAATAGAATCAAATCCCAGCCAGTTGTTTTTAGCTGGGATTTTTACCATTTGCAATGATACAATCTTTGTACGAATTGCATCACTTTGTGCGCTGCTCACTCTTTCTGCCTTGCAGAAACATGGCAGTTAAATTTTAGGGCAGTGTCCCGTTCAAACAATTAAGGTAAAAGCATGAGCAACGAATTAAAAACTCAAGTTGTTGTACTAGGCGGTGGTCCTGGTGGTTATTCTGCGGCTTTCCGTGCTGCTGACTTGGGCTTAGAAGTTACATTAGTAGAATCTCGCGAAACATTAGGTGGCGTATGTCTTAATGTTGGTTGTATTCCTTCTAAAGCACTTTTACACGTAGCTAAAGTGATTGATGACGCAGCAGAAATGTCATCTCACGGTGTTACTTTTGGCGCA
Source organism: Pseudoalteromonas sp. TB25 (assembly GCF_000497995.1). Lineage (NCBI taxonomy): Bacteria > Pseudomonadati > Pseudomonadota > Gammaproteobacteria > Alteromonadales > Pseudoalteromonadaceae > Pseudoalteromonas > Pseudoalteromonas sp. TB25. The sequence continues at coordinate 4,013 of NZ_AUTI01000127.1, read as the reverse complement.
CCAAAAATCGATCTTGACCAAGTTCGTACTTGGAAAGATTCAGTAGTTGGCCAGTTAACTGGTGGACTAGAAGGCATGGCCAAAATGCGTAAAGTGAAAGTTGTATCTGGATACGGCAAATTCACTGGCAGCAATACTTTAGTAGTTGAAGGCGCAGACGGCGCTACAACTATCACGTTTGATAACGCGATTATTGCAGCAGGTTCTAAACCAGTTAACTTACCTTTCATCCCAGAAGATGACCGTGTAATTGATTCAACTGGCGCACTAGAACTTAAAGACGTACCAGAAAAGCTACTTGTACTTGGTGGTGGTATTATCGGTCTTGAAATGGGTACGGTTTACCGTGCGCTAGGTTCTGCAATTGATGTTGTAGAATTTGCTGATCAATTAGTACCAGCAGCTGATAAAGACATTATCAAAATTTACCAAAAATACGTAAGCAAAAAATTCAACGTAATGCTTTCAACTAAAGTTGTTGGTGTTGAAGCTAAAGAAGACGGCTTATACGTAACGTTTGAAGGTAAAAACGCACCAGCAGAACCAGTACGTTACGACAAAGTACTTGTTGCAGTTGGCCGTACTCCAAACGGTAACTTACTTGATGCTGAAAAAGCGGGCGTAAACGTTGATGAGCGTGGCTTTATTAATGTTGATAAGCAATTACGTACTAACGTAAGCCATATTTTTGCAATTGGTGACTTAGTTGGACAGCCTATGCTTGCGCATAAAGCGGTTCATGAAGGTCATGTTGCTGCAGAAGTTATTTCTGGTCAGAAGCATTTCTTCGACCCTAAATGTATTCCTTCAATAGCGTACACAGACCCAGAAATCGCTTGGGTAGGTGTTACTGAGAAAGAAGCAAAAGAGCAAGGCTTAAAAGTTGAAACTGCGGTATTCCCGTGGGCAGCATCTGGTCGTGCAATTGCATCTGCTCGTACTGAAGGTTCTACTAAACTTATCTTTGATAAAGAAAGTGGCCGTATAATCGGTGGTGCTATGATCGGTATTAACGCGGGCGAAATGCTTGGCGAAATCGGTTTAGGTATTGAAATGGGTGCTGATGGTGAAGACTTAGCGCTTACAATTCATGCTCACCCAACATTGAATGAATCAATCGGCCTCGCAGCTGAAATTTTTGAAGGTTCAATCACTGATTTACCAAACAAAAAAGCAGCTAAAAAGAAGTAATTTAACTTCTTAGTATTTGCTTAAAAAACCCAACTTCGGTTGGGTTTTTTTATGTCTATTTTTAACTTAGATAAATATAAGATTAAATAACAAGAAGTCGTTACAATGCGCGCTTAATTAATTGAAGGTAAATACAGTGAAAAACTCAGTTTTAGCATTACGCGCTCAACAAATAAGTGAATCTCGTCGAGAGTTTAATGCTCGAGGCGGTAAATTAGATCGCTGTGAACAATGCCTGATTGCTAAGCACTACTGTATTTGCAAAGGTGTTGAGCATGCAGATTGTAAGGCCGCTGTGTGCTTACTGATGTATCATAATGAAAGCTTTAAACCTTCTAATACAGGGCGTTTAATTGCTGAAATAGTGCCAGATAACCACGCATTTAGATGGGATAGAACAGATCCTAACCCCGCTCTTTTAGCTTTAATAAATGATTCGCAGTATCAGCCTATGGTCGTCTTTCCTGCTGAAGATGTAGAAGAGGGCAGAGCCATTACAGAAGTGAGTATTGAATCAGGTAAAAAGCCGCTATTTATATTCTTAGATGGTACGTGGCGCGAAGCTAAAAAAATGATTCGCAAAAGCCCTTATTTAGATAACTTGCCTGTACTTTCTGTTACTGCTGATAAACTATCTGATTACCGATTACGTGTAGCCCCTCATGCGCATCAACTAGGCACTGCTGAAGTGGCTATTATGGTATTAGCACTTGCGGGCGAAATGGATGCATCGACAAAATTAGAGCAGCATTTTATTAAGTTTCGTGATGCGTATTTATTGGGTAAGCGCAATAAAGGCCGACCGCTAGAAGGTTAATTTTACGAAGTTAAGCAAATGCTTGCTGATTTTTTAAGTGAGCAAGTGCTTTATTTTGAATTGCTCTGAAGCCTTCTTCAGATGTTAATTGTAAAACAGTATTATACAATTGACTTATACTATTATGCACTTGAATAAACGAGATACAGTCTTCACCAATCATTTCTTTTGCTTCTTCAACTCGTTTTAAAAAGTAGCAGTTAATGTCTATTTTGCCATTAAATTGAGTCGTTGCAATTGCGTCTGCTATTCTATTAAGTTGATAGCTAAACTCATCAGGTCGAGCACCTTCACCCCACTTGCTAATACGAATGTCGCGTTCTAACTGAATAATTTCGTTAAGTATATTTTTAAACTCATTCATTGGCATATTTAAAAAGTTATAACCTTTGGGGTTAAATAAAGCTTTATAGGGATTTTCGCTGGGGATTTGCGCACTAAAAACACCAATTGGTTTTGCTGTACTTTCGTCTGATACTTTACATAAAAAGGTATTACTTTGAGATGTTTTAAAATTCATATCCATTGAGTATTTATGATCCTTGCGTTATTTAGTTATCGGCGCAATTAATAAAAAACTTAGCGAAATTTAAAATATTAATAAAGTATTTTAAGGTCTTAGCATTGATTTGCTGTGACGCGATATTACTCAGTAAAGATTAGTGATAGTTGCTCAGTGCTTTACTCACCCAAATTTTAGGCAAAGAAAAGCGCGCTCTATCTCTAGGCGCGCTTGCGGAATCTTCTAATTTTCTGCATCCTGCAATTGAACTTAATCAACTCCAATTTTCACTAATCCATGTTTATTACTATATTACTTTTTAGTTCTATGTAATGTAGACCGTCCGGGCCTGTATCCTTTAATTCCTAAACATCCTGTAGGGTAAATACTATTACCAAATCCTTAATTACACTTCCTAGTGTATCCTTGTTTTAACCAATCCCTTGTGTTGCCTTAAAGGCCTGTCCATTTATTCCTTCAACATCCTGTTGAACAACTTAGCCTTGTTATTATCCTTTTCGCATCTTCCTGACGCTGTCCTTTTTACAACATTGCGTTGTGATACTCATCCTGAACCTGTCCTAAAATCCGTGTTGTCCTGATAACCTAATCATTGGTTGGTTGAGTAAGCAGTCCATTTCCTTTTACTCAATAAGCGTCATTGCTTGGTTGATGCGTAAATTATAGTGCAATAGAGCAACTAAAATAGAGATAAAACTACATTCAATTAGTGTTTTTGCAATAGTAATAAAAATAAATCTCATATAATTCATGTGTTTAACTGTTTTTAGGTTGTTTTTTATCTTGTTTTTTACTCATTAGCTGTCACATCCGTAAGACATCTCTTACACCGTATTTCCTTTTTGGGCGTTATTTACATATTTACATTTATTTAAAGTGTGCACTTTTAGAATGAGCACGGTAGAATTCGTTGATAATAACAGTTATTTAGGTGGAATAATGAAGAAAGTATTTGCACTTGTTTTAGGGGTAGTTGCATCGGCACCAGTCTTTGCAAACGATGTTGTTAACATCTACTCTTTTCGTCAACCGTTTTTAATTCAGCCAATTTTAGAAGACTTTACAAAGCAAACAGGCATAAAAACCAATGTTGTTTTTGCTAAAAAAGGGCTAATTGAGCGTGTTAAACGCGAAGGCAAGCACAGTAAAGCTGATTTAGTATTAACCTCTAACTTTAGCGCGCTTATTCAATTAGAAGATTTAAAATTAACACAAACTATAAAAAGTGACAGTGTAAATAATAATGTTCCAGCCGCCTTTCGTGACGGTGATGGCCAATGGGTTGCGCTTACTAAGCGAGTGCGTAATGTGTATTCATCAAAAGAGCGAGTTGGTGAGTTACCTAAGCTCACTTATGAAGATTTAGCAGACTCTAAATACAAAGGACAAATTTGTACGCGCTCAGGCAAACATCCATATAATTTAGGTTTAGTAGCTTCTATGATTGCACACCATGGTGAAGCGCAAACTAAAGAGTGGCTT
>NZ_AUTI01000126.1:0-1400 GCF_000497995.1 Pseudoalteromonas sp. TB25 | reverse complement strand
GCCGTTACGCTTGCCAATGGCGCAAGCAGACGCACCAGTGCCGTGTACGCTATTATGCAAATGGCGTTGCCACTTATTGGATTTATACTGGCATGGGTTTTACCTAAATATTTTTTCAAAAGTGCACGTGCTTAAAAGTGCACATATTTAAAGCATCCATATTTAACACTATCAGGGTTAAGGTTTTTTAATGCAGTCATCGTTACAGATTAAAAATTGTCAGCTTTATCGCCAAAATGAGCTGCTACTTAGCTTAAACGAGCAAGTTAATGGCGGTGAAATTCTGACTATTATGGGCCCATCTGGCAGTGGTAAATCAAGCTTATTAAATTGGCTTACGGGTACTTTACCAAGTAGCTTTAAGGCCAATGGAGAGGTGTGGCTTAATGGTCAAAATATCGATAATACCCCTCCGCACTTGCGCCATATTGGAGTGCTTTATCAAGACGCTTTATTGTTTTCGCATTTAACTGTTGCTGGTAACATTGCCTTTGCAATGCCAAAAGGTAATAAAAAACAACGCCTTGAAAAAATAGCACACGCACTTGAGCAAGTAGGTCTTAAAGATATGGGCAATCGCCACCCCGATAACCTCTCGGGCGGGCAACAAGCCCGTGTTGCATTATTACGTATGCTGCTGAGCGAACCTAAAGCCATTTTACTCGACGAACCCTTTAGCAAACTCGACACCCAACTGCGTGTTGATACACGCGAACTCGTGTTTAGCCAAATACGCGATCATAAGCTACCTGCAATTATGGTAACTCATGACCATAGCGACGCCGACGCTGCAAATGGCAAACTCATTACTTTAAGTAGCGCACTTTAAATACATAGCTTTAAACGCATAAGGCAATAAACATGCTAGACAAATTTATCACCCCTGTCATTAAGCCTCTTTTAACACCTGTGGTTATGCTTATGCATAAACGCGGCATAACCGCCGATCAGCTAACCGTGGTAGGCTTTTTAGTTGGCTTATTAGCCGTGCCATTACTGGCGTTTGAAATGTGGTACGGCGCATTAGTGGCCATTGCTTTAAATCGAATTTTAGATGGACTTGATGGCGCATTAGCACGCTATGCAAACCAAAGTTCAAGCGCAGGTGGCTTTTTAGATATCACACTCGACTTTTTATTTTACGCGGCTATTCCGCTTGGCTTTATTTTGGCAAACCCTGAGCAAAACGCGATAGCGGGATCGTTATTACTTGCTACTTTTATTGGTACGGGCTCAAGCTTTTTAGCTTTTGCGATTGCCGCCGAAAAATTTAAACTCGAAAAACCGCAATTTAAATACAAAAGCTTTTACTACTTAAACGGCTTAACCGAAGGCACTGAAACAATAGCGCTATTTATTGCATTTTGTATTTGGCCGCAGCACTTTGCGGTTATGGCGAG
>NZ_AUTI01000125.1:0-6470 GCF_000497995.1 Pseudoalteromonas sp. TB25 | reverse complement strand
GTTGCTGCCGCTCGCGCATTTATAGGCAGCCCTGAACTAATAATTGCTGATGAGCCCACATCTGCACTCGATACAAATAACCGTGAGAGCTTTATAAAGCTACTGTTTGAACAAGCAAAGTTATCTAATAGTACGCTGGTATTTGTGAGCCACGATGAAACACTAAAGCCTTTATTTAACCGCTCCATTGATCTTATAAATTTGCAGGAGCAGGTATGATTCTCGCTAAACTTGCTTACAAAAGCTTATTAAATCGCCGCGCAAGTGTACTGCTTACATTATTTACTATCGCAATTAGTGTAATGCTACTTTTGAGTATTGAACGTGTACGAATTGATGCTAAAAGTAGTTTTAGTAATACTATTTCGGGCACTGATTTAATTGTTGGTGCGCGTACCGGCGATATACAGTTGCTGCTTTCGTCAGTATTTAGAATTGGCCATACTAATAACGGCGTAAGTTGGAAAAGTTATCAATACATAACAAGTCAGCGAGGCGTAAAATGGAGCATACCTATAAGCCTAGGCGACAGCCATAAAGGCCAAGCGGTACTAGGCACAACACTTGATTACTTTAGCCATTATCGCTTTGCAAAAAAACAAAATTTAACCTTTAACAAAGGCCACCCTTTTGCCGCAATTAACGAAGTGGTGCTAGGTAGCGAAGTTGCAAATAAACTAGGCTACAAACTTAACGACTCTATTGTTATATCGCACGGCATGGGGAACACCAGTTTTCATCATCATGACGATAACCCATTTAAAGTCGTCGGCATTTTAAACCCAACAGGCACGCCAGTTGATAAAACGCTGCACATTCCTTTGGCTGCAATCGATTTAATTCACGGCGGTAAAGCGAGCCTTGAGCATGAGCATGAGCATGAGCATGAGCATGAGCATGAGCATGAGCATGAGCATGAGCATGACGAACATAACAACCTAGTCGGTCACCCAAAGCAAATTACAGCATTTTTAATGGGATTTAACTCGCCTTTGTATACATTACAAATTAGGCGCAATATAAATCAATATAAGCCAGAAGCCCTGCTTGGCATTATGCCAACCGTAACACTTAAAGAGTTATGGGAAATGCTCGCCATAGTAGAAAAAATACTATTACTATTCTCAGCTGTTGTCGTGTTAGTTAGCTTACTTGGTATGTTAACGACATTGCTTGCAAACCTGAGCCAGCGACGTCGCGAACTTGCTATATTGCGCTCAGTAGGCGCTCGCCCTTGGCATTTATTTACACTTATTAGTATTGAGTCATTACTGACCACTTTACTTGGTTGCCTAGTAGGTAGTGCGCTTTATTACTTAGTTATTTTTTCAGCCAGCGGTTACTTACAAAGCCATGCCGGTATAAGCGTAAATATCACAATGCTCTCTTACTATGAACTGGGCTTAATCGGGGTTATTATGGCCGCAGGTTTTGTTATTGGCTTAATACCCGCTACTCGCGCTTATTTTTATTCACTCAGCGATGGCATGAGTATAAAAGCATAATTTTTAGGTATTTTATGACATTTTTTAAAACAGCTTTTCAATACATTGCTGCTATTAGCTTATTATTTATAAGCGTAGCGAGCTATGCCAATCCACCAAAAGAAATTTTTTGGGAAGACTTAATTCCCAAAGGTCATATGCAAATAGACACTCAAGCACAAGCTAATCACGAAGGCAGCGATCAAAACTGGGTGCAACCCGATTTAGATGCTCCAGTGGTAAAAGCGCTTGATGGTCAATCGGTAAGTTTGCCAGGTTTTGTTGTGCCACTTGAGGGCGATAGCGAAGTCATTACTGAGTTTTTACTCGTGCCTTATTTTGGCGCCTGTATACACGTACCACCACCACCGCCAAATCAAATAGTCCATGTAACGATTAAAGGTGGTGTGCCTATAGATAGTCTTTACGACGCAATCGTTGTAACCGGAATAATAAGCACAGAAACATGGTCGGGCGAAATCGCGCAGGTAGGATATAAAATGAAGGCAGTCGGTGTAGCACCGTTCGAGCTTTAAAATAAAGGGCCCGCTTTTAGAGCTGGCCCTTAAATCTCATTAAATTTAGAGTCAGTAAAATTCAAATAACTACTTTTGGCAATTTGAGCAAAAAATAGTACTGCGTTGCCCTAATCTAATTTCTTCTAATTCGTTTTCGCACGTCATACATGGCTTACCTTTGCGCCCATATACTAATAACTCTTGGGCAAAATACCCAGGCTTACCATCACTTTGTGCAAAGTCTTTAAGCGTTGTACCACCTTGTGTAATAGCCGCCGCAAGCGTGTCTTTTATAATAGGGATAAGTGCTTGATAACGTTTGAGCGATACTTTTCCCGCTTCTCGCTTTGGATGTATACCCGCTTTGAATAACGATTCATTCGCGTAAATATTACCAACACCAACCACCACTGCGTTATCCATAATAAATTGCTTTACGGGTACTTTTTTATTGCGCGATTGTTCGTACACGCGTTTAGCAAAAAAATCATCGGTAAGCGGCTCAGGACCAAGCTTAGAGAGTAGCTTATGCACTTCACCGGGCTCTTGCCATAAGCAACAACCAAAACGACGAGGATCGTTTAAGCGCAGCGCTTTACCGTTGCCAAAAATAAACTCTACATGGTCATGCTTTTTAAGCGGCTCACTTTTATCTACTACACGCAAATTACCTGACATACCCAAATGTAAAATAGTGCTCCCAAGCTCACAATGTAAAAGTAAATATTTAGCTCGTCGCTCAATACTTGTAACAATTAGCCCTTCAAGTTGATACACATCATCGGGCACTGGCCAGCGCATACTGGCATTGTAAATATTTACCTTTGTAACAACTTGGTTTTGTACGTGGGGAGTGATACCCATTCGGCTCACTTCTACCTCTGGTAATTCAGGCATTAATTAGACTCACTTTGTGAAAAATCAAAACTAGGGAATAACTGCTGAGCAGTTTTTAAATCGAGTGCGAGTATTCGCTGGCTTCTCTTTTCGAGTAAATAATATTGTCCATCGCCTTTGTAGAGCAAATAAACCCACGGCATACTTTCGCCAGCCAACTCAAATGTAGCAACGTATAAAGGTGCATTAGGATTAAAAACAACAGACTCATTAACCCCCATTAGCGCCGCACTTTGCCATTGGTTAACTAAATCACTAAGCTGCTGCTCAGAAGCTTTCCACACGAGCGGTATATCTTTTTGTAGTGGTGTTGTACGCCAACTTGTTCCTATTCGCTCAATTTTTTGATCAACAAATTGCAGTGTAAGTACAAAACTTTGCTGGGGGAGTACAGCTTGTAACGCTGGTTTATCCTCCCCTCCTAAAAATTGCTTATGCCAGCCATTTAAAAAGAAGATCATAATCAACATCGAAAATATTATAACGTTGTTCCAACCTTTACGGCCCAGTCGCATATAAATACACCTAATAAATTCAAGATTTTAAAGTGTAACTAAAACTTAATTGCGCTGTCTATATGTTAAAGGCCGCAGACTTTGTTAGAATATCGGCAAATTTAAAGGAGTTCCGTCAATGTCTATGTATGTAGTGGGCCATAAAATCCCAGATTCAGATTCTATTTGTGGTGCAATTGCACTGGCTTATTTAAAAAACCAAATTGATGAGCCAGCAATTCCAACTCGTCTTGGTGAAGTTTCACCTGAAACTCAATTTATCCTTGATAGATTTGGTTTTGAAGCACCAGAGCTTAAGTTAAGCTACGCTGGTGAAGATGTGTATATTGTAGATCACACAGAAAAAACACAAGCACCTGATGATATCGACCAAGCTCGCGTTGTTGGTGTGGTAGATCACCATAAATTAGGTGACTTAACATCATCGACTCCGCTTGAATGTTGGATTCGTCCTGTTGGTTGTTCAAACACCATTATTAAAATGATGTATGACTTCTACAACGTAGAAATCCCTAAAGACATCGCTGGTATCATGATGTGTGCAATTTTAAGCGACACAGTTATATTTAAATCGCCAACATGTACCACAGCCGATATTAAATGTGTTGAAGCGCTAGCTGAAATTGCAGGCATCGAAGACTTTAAAGAACTTGGTATGGATATGTTCCGCGTTAAATCTGCGGTAGAAGACACACCAGCACGTGATTTAGTAATGCGTGACTTTAAAGATTTCAACATGAACGGTAACCTAGTAGGCATTGGCCAGCTAGAAGTAATCGACCTTGCTGTTTTTGACGATATTAAAGCAGACCTTGCAGCCGATATTGCTAAGCTAAAAGTTGAGGGCAACCGCCACTCTGTATTTTTACTGCTTACCGATATAATGAAAGAAGGCTCAGAAATGCTAATTGTATCTGACGATGCAAACTTAGTTGAGCAGGCTTACGGTGTAAAACCAGAGAATGATAAAGTATGGTTAGATGGTGTACTGAGCCGTAAAAAGCAAGTAGTACCACCACTACAAGATGCATTCACAAAAATCTAATGATACCAATTTTATTAAAAACATGATTATTTTATCGCATTAAATAAATCACTAATTTAATGCTATTGGTATAACGTTTTTTGATTTAAAAGCCTTGTTGGTTATGCCAACGAGGTTTTTTTATGTCAATTCGCTAATCATAGTTTAAAAACAAAAAACCCAGCCTAAGCTGGGTTTTTAAATTCTAAAAGAAGAACTAAAATTACTTAATTTTAGCTTCTTTAAAAAGAACATGTTTACGAATCTTTGGATCAAACTTTTTGATTTCCATCTTCTCAGGCATGTTACGTTTGTTTTTGTCAGTAGTGTAGAAAAAACCAGTACCGGCAGTTGAAACTAAACGGATTTTATCGCGCATGATTCAGATCCTTAAACTTTAACGCCGCGAGCACGGATTTCTGTAAGAACCGTGTCGATGCCTTTTTTATCGATAATACGCATACCTTTAGTAGTAGTGCGTAATGTTACAAAACGTTTTTCACTTTCAACCCAAAAACGGTGTGTTTGTAGGTTAGGTAGGAAACGACGTCTAGTCGCGTTTCTCGCGTGTGAACGGTGATTACCAACCGCTGGACGCTTACCTGTAACTTGACATACTTTAGACATGTCTATATATCTCCAATAACTTCGCTCGAGCTTAATTTAATCTAAGGCCGTGTATTTCCGCCCTAGAGATAAATCGAAGGGCGCTCTTTATACAGCTTTTACAGGCAAAGATCAAACACTGATCTATCCAATCAGCTCATATATGTAAATTTGATAGCGGCTAATTATAAAGATCGAATGCCCTTAGGGAAAGTAAAAACTGCATTTAAATTAAACTAATTTGCCAAAACACGTTAAACAGCTCATTTTTAACACACTTATGTGTCTAACAAAGCTAAATCAGGCCTCGCTCGGCAAACGAAACACAGGTTTCTCCACCAACAATGATGTGATCGAGCACACTTATGTCGACCAATTGCAGTGCTTGCTGCAATTTATTCGTAATAAGTTTGTCTGCTTGGCTCGGTTCTGCAATACCACTTGGGTGATTATGCGCAAAAATAACAGCGGCTGCATTATTTTTAAGGGCAGCCTTTACCACTTCACGCGGATAAACACTGGCAGAATTAATTGTGCCATAAAAAAGTATTTCGTCTTTTACTAATCTATTTTGGCTATCTAGGTATAACACCATAAATACTTCTTGTTGCAAGCCTCGCATTTGAATTGTTAGATAGTCATAAACTGAGTTAGGCGAATTAAACACTGCATCTCGTTGGCAACGCTCCTGCATATAACGTTGGCTTAGCTCTAATACAGCTTGTAGCTGCACATACTTAGCGGTCCCTAACCCCTTTTGAGAGCAAAACTCCTCAATACTGGCATTAAACAAATTATGTAGGGTTTTATTTTCATTTAATAGATGCTGAGCCAACTCAATTACATTCATTCCTGGTAACCCTGTTCGTAAAAATATGGCAAGGAGCTCAGCATCAGTAAGCGCTTTAGCTCCTTTGGAGATGAGTTTTTCACGAGGTCGAAGTGAGTTTGGAAGTGAAGTAAGTTGCATTGTTCATCCTTGAGAGGCGAAAGTGTCTTATAAATGTAATGCAAATTTAAAATTTAGCCTGTTATTTCGAATTAAAAAACTTCGCTGTACGGGTAAAGATTTGTTATTTTAAGCCCAATATTTAATAAAAACTGATGAACATTCATGACTAACTTAACAAACAAAAAAATTGTACTAGGTATTACCGGCGGTATTGCAGCTTATAAATGCGCAGAACTCGTTAGGCGATTAAAAGACGCTGGTTGTGAAGTAAAAGTAGTTATGACTGAATCAGCTAAACACTTTATTACACCACTGACCATGCAAGCCGTTAGTGGAGAAACAGTCTCTGACTCATTACTAGACCCTTCTGCCGAAGCTTCAATGGGGCATATTGAATTTGCAAAATGGGCTGACTTAATTTTAGTTGCCCCAGCTACCTGCAATATTATTGCAAAAATGGCAGCGGGCATTGCT
>NZ_AUTI01000124.1:0-1553 GCF_000497995.1 Pseudoalteromonas sp. TB25 | reverse complement strand
CCCCGCCTACGACTTGGCTATTGTTTTACTTACTAATGCTCGCCATAGCGCAATTAAAGGCTCGCAAAAACGTTACGAATTTATAGGCAAACAATTTGAAACCGCGCAGTACGGATCGGTGGTCTCGCTTATTTACGAAGCGTTACTAAATCAATAAGCTATCGTATAGGTTAAAACGTACTAACTGTGCCACCTTAAGTGATTTATTTACAGGTGACTTGAGTAAGCCAATCCATTAAGCTAAGCGGTCTATAAAACTAAGCCGGTTTATGTTGTTAGGCTTAACAAATAAGCGTTAAAACGCGTACAAAGCGAGGTTTACTCGCTAATAACTAAGGTTAACTTTTTATGCATTGGTATTCTATTTTACCGCCGCTAATTGCGATTGCTATCGTGTTTTGGCGAAAAGAAGTGATTATGGCACTACTTGTTGCCGTTGCTTCTTCTGAGTTTTTACTCGCCTTTCAGGGCGAAGGTAATAGCGTGTTTGATACTTTTTTAAATACCATTGAACGTATTATTTCGGTTGCCAGCTCGCCAGGTAATACACGCATACTAATATTTAGTATTTTAATTGGTGCATTGCTTGCCTACATTCGCGAATCTGGCGGCGTTGCAGCAACTGTTAATATGCTAATGAACAAAGGCATTGCAAAAAGTAAGCGCCAAGTGGGCTTTTTAACCATGTTTACCGGTATTGCGGTGTTTATAGAATCTAACTTGAGCGTACTTACCTCAGGTATTTTATCGCGTGGCTTGTTCGACAAATTTAAAATGAGCCGAGCGCGTTTAGCGTACATTATTGACAGCACCAGTGCGCCAGTGTGTATTTTAATACTACTTAACGGCTGGGGTGCATTTGTACTTGGTTTGTTAGGTAACTACGAGCTAGGTGAGTCGGCTGTATCGGTATTGTGGGGCAGCGTAGGGTATAACTTTTACGCCATAATTACCCTTGCCATTGTTTTTTATACAATCGCGTTCGATAAAGTGCACGGCCCAATGAAAGAAGCCGAAGAAAAACTAGAGCTTCAAACAACCGACGTAAAAGATGAAATAAAAGCCTCTAAAGCGCGTTACATGTTAATCCCGCTTATTACGCTAATTACCAGCATGGTTGGCTTTATGTATTACACCGGTAATGGTGTACTTGCCGAGGGCAGCGGTTCTAAATCAGTATTATACGCAACGGTTTTAGCCATTGTTGTGGCTTACTTTTTAATGATTGGTTCGCGTAAATTTACGCACCATCAATTAGTTGATACAGGCTTTAAAGGTATGGGCGAATTAATGCCATTGGTCGCCATTGTACTGCTTTCGCTTACACTTGGCGCAAGCTTAAAAGAGTTGGGTACTGGTGTATTTGTAGCATCGCTTGTTGGCGACTACCTACCTATTTACTTAATAGTACCGGTGCTGTTTTTAACCGGCGCAGTTATGTCGTTTACTACGGGTACATCGTGGGGCACGTTTGCCATATTAATCCCAATTGGCGTGCCACTTATTCAAGCGCTAGGTTTACCGCCATCGCTTGTGGTAGGTGCTATTTTAGG
>NZ_AUTI01000123.1:0-858 GCF_000497995.1 Pseudoalteromonas sp. TB25 | reverse complement strand
ATCGTGTAATTCAAAATCCGCTGCGGTGGCAATAGTATGGCTAAGGGTTTGCTCGGTTGCGTTAATCACGACAACAAGCGCGTCAAATGCAGGGTCTAAGTCTGTTAGCCCTTCGCCATCATCAATGCTCATTACTATTAAGCCATGTTGCTGCGCTTTACCTACGTTATGAAAACCCACTCGCTCAATAACATCTTGCTCTGTGGTTAATCTAAATAGTGGGCTGCTACTACGTATTTGTAAAAATTCATTAAATACATCATGTGCAAAGGTAATATCTTGTGGCTGTGCAGCCGCTTGGGTATTAGCAGAAATAGGCATAATTTCTTGCCATTTCACTTCGTTGTCTTGTGCGGGTGGCAAGCCAACATTCCAGTTATTGGTATCTTGGGTAAAATCAACAAAGTTAAACCAGTCGCCCGAGTCGTAGCTGTTACGATCCATCGATTTTGAACGTAGCAAGTCGGCGCCCATTTGCATAAATGGAATACCTTGGCTCATAAGCGGAAGTGCTAACGCCATATTATGAGCACGAACGCGCTGCTCAATACTCATGTTAGCGCTGTGTTTATATTGCAGCTGATCCCATAGTGTTTCGTTATCGTGTTTAGATACGTAATGAATGCTATCGGCAGGGTCTAGTGCATACGCCGTTGGCTGAGTATTCCAAGTAAAGCTATTACCCTTTGCTGAGTTACCTTTAAAGTCTTTTAAAATGTAGTTTTGTAAATTACCCGCAAGCGACAAACGTAAAGTATCTTGCTCTGCTAAATTGCCATCTGTTGAGCTATTACTAAATAATGCACCACCGCGAACGGCTTCACGAATACGGTCGTTAAAGGTACCTACTTCGCTACC
>NZ_AUTI01000122.1:0-7162 GCF_000497995.1 Pseudoalteromonas sp. TB25 | reverse complement strand
GGCTTGCCCACTATTTACTTGCTCTAATGAGATAAAGCGCTTCCCGCTTGTTAAGCTAAATTCGGTGCTGGTAAACAATCTAAAAGTAATACTTATGATCTCGTTGTAACTCTGCGTATGGCAAAGTTGTTCGTAACAAATTCTAAATTGGGGTTCATTACCGAGTGCCAATTCTTTAGCAAGCTGCGCTAGCTCGTCGTTGGCATGCAGAAGTTGCTGCGCCTCGCGGTGGAAAATTCGCCCTTTTTCAGTAAGCTGTAATCGGTACTTACTTCTGTCTAGCAACTCAAAACCTATTTTTTCTTCTAGATTTTTAATAGCAAGTGTAAGCGCTGGCTGCGTTTTATGTAGCTTTAGTGCTGCCCCGCTTAAGCTTGCGCTTTGCACTATGGCATCTAAAATTATTAATTGATTCAGCTTCATATAGCACTCTGCAACATTATAAGTAAAACTTATTGAGTTTCTAAAATTTTATGATTTTTATTTTATATGTTTGCAGCGTATGCTGCACTTAATTATTTTGCCATCATTGCAACGGAGAAGACATGAAACTCTTTCGTCTATGTTTTTTAACTACGACTTTACTAAGCTTAATAGCCTGTTCTGAGCCAGAACAACAAGTTAAAGAAGAGCCCATTCGCCCTGTTAAATTATTCAACATAGGTCATGATACGCAAACTAACATTCGCAGCTTTCCTGCTGAGGTTGTTGCAAACCAAGGCTCTTACCTAGCTTTTAGGGTAAACGGCGAACTTGTTAAGTTCCCTGTGCTTGCTGGTGAACACGTTGAAAAAGGTGATTTATTAGCAAAACTAGACCCAGAAGATTTTCAGTTACAGTTTGACGAACGTAAAGCACGCTTTGAGCTGGCAAAGTCACAACTTGGCCGTATTGAGCAATTGTTTGAGAAAAAAATCACCAGCCAATCAGAATTAGATGAAGCCTCTGCTAATATGCAAATTGCCGAATCTGCATTTAAAATTGCACAAACAAACCTTGAGTACAGCGAGCTGCGCGCGCCATTTTCAGGCACGGTCGCAAAAGTATTTGTTAAAAACTTTGAAAATATTCAAGCAAAGCAAAATATATTACGCTTAGAAACACGCGATTTAATGGACGTAGAAATTCAGGTTCCTGAAAAAATAGTCGCTCGTTTTCAAAAAGGCACCGATTACCACCCTACTGTAAAGTTTGATGGCTTTGACGATAAAGAGTACATACTTGATATTAAAGAGTGGGATACCCAAGCAGATCCTGCAACACTTACTTATAAGGTTGTATTTTCGCTACCAGTACCTGAGGACTTTAATTTACTCGCAGGTATGACGGGTAGTGTGCTTATTGATTTAAGCAAAGTAACGCGCTCGCAAGTTGCTTATACAATACTACCTATCGAGTCTGTGTTTTCTGAGCCGCAAGAATCAATTGAAGATAACGCCTACGTATGGCTTTTTGATTCAAAAACTAGCCAAGTGCACAAACAAGCTGTAAAGGTTGGCCAGTTGCACCGCGATGGTATTGAAGTGTTAAGTGGTATTAAAGAAGGCCAAATTGTGGTTTCTGCCGGTGTGCATTCACTAAAAGAAGGCATGAAAGTAAGAGCATGGAATAAAGAGCGAGGCTTATAATTATGAGCTTTGCACAACTCTCCATAGAGAAAAAAGTAATCAGTTGGATGTTTACGCTGCTGCTATTAATTGGCGGTAGTGTTTCGTACTTTGATTTAGGGCAACTAGAAGACCCTGAGTTTACGCTTAAAAAAGCCATGGTTATTACCATGTACCCTGGCGCTTCGCCGCAGCAAGTTGAAGAAGAAGTTACTTTTCCGATTGAAAACGCGATTCAGCAACTCCCTTATGTTGATTACGTTACGTCTATTTCATCTAACGGTAAATCACAAATTTCAGTAGAAATGAAAAGCAATTATCGTAAAGAGCAGCTTCGCCAAATTTGGGATGAAATGCGTCGTAAAATTAACGACCTTTCTCCGTCGTTACCCAGTGGTGTTTATCCTAGTACAATTTTGGATGACTTTGCCGATGTGTACGGTGTTATGTATTCGGTAACCGGTGATGGCTACTCGTATGACGAGCTTAAAGATTACGTCGATTTTTTAAAGCGTGAGCTGGTATTGGTTAAAGGCGTTAGTAAAGTAACCGTTGCGGGGCAACAACAAGCGCAAGTAATGGTTGAAGTTTCTACGCGTAAGCTTGCTCAATTAGGTATTGCGCCAAGCCATATATTCCAGTTATTGCAATCGCAAAACACGGTATCTAACGCAGGTAAAATTCGTGTGGGCGATGAGTCAATTCGCTTGCATCCTACTGGCGAATTTAAAGATGTAAAAGAGCTCGAAACCTTATTAATTTCAAAATCAGGTGCCAATGAGCTTATTTACTTAGGCGATGTAGCAAAGGTTTACAGAGAGTACGCAGAAGTACCAAATAACATTATTCGTTATAACTCTCAGCAAGCTTTACTTATTGGCGTGTCGTTTATGTCGGGTGTTAACGTGGTTGATGTGGGTAAAAACATAGATGAGCATTTAGCCTCACTTGAGTATCAACGCCCTCATGGTATTGACATAAATTCGGTATACAACCAACCACAAGAGGTTCAAAAGTCGGTTGAGGGTTTTATTATCAGCTTACTTGAAGCTATTGCGATTGTTATTGTAGTACTGCTGTTATTTATGGGTTTAAAAAGCGGTATTTTAATTGGTGGTATTTTACTGCTTACTGTACTGGGTACGTTTATATTTATGAAGTTGTTTGCCATCGACTTGCAACGCATATCGCTTGGAGCACTTATTATTGCCCTAGGGATGCTGGTTGATAACGCAATAGTTGTAACCGAAGGGATACTAATAAACCTTAAACGTGGGCAAACAAAACTCAAAGCGGCGGTTAATATTGTTGAGCAAACAAAATGGCCCTTACTAGGTGCAACAGTCATTGCAGTCACTGCGTTTGCGCCAATTGGACTAAGCTCTGATGCCAGTGGTGAATTTGCAGGCAGCTTGTTTTGGGTGTTGTTTATTTCGCTTTTATTAAGTTGGATAACAGCCATTACGCTAACGCCATTTTTTGCCAATTTAATGTTCAAAGAAAACGAATTTAAAAACGAAGAAGGCCAAGAAGATGAAGACCCATACAAAGGCTTTATTTTTAATGGTTACAAAGCGATTTTAGATTTAGCGCTGCACTTTAGAAAAACTACGCTTATATTAATGGTTGTTTTACTGTGTACTGCGGTTGTTGGTTTTGGCTCTGTAAAACAGTCGTTTTTTCCTGCTTCTAATACACCTATGTTTTATGTAGATTACTGGCAAGAGCAAGGATCTGATATTCGCTCAACCCTTGAGGGCGTTAATAAACTTGAAGAGTTTTTGCAAAAAGAAGACCTTGTTGAAGAAGTAACAAGTACAACAGGCCAAGGCGCGCCACGCTTTATGCTTACCTACGCACCAGAAAAGTCATATCCCGCGTACGGGCAATTAATTATTCGTGTAGCCAACAGAGAAGCCGTAGCGACTGTAATGCAAACTGTACGTGATTACTCAAATAATCATGCACTCTCTGCACAGCTTAAAATTAAGCCAATGGAAATTGGTCCCTCTACTGATGCAAAAATAGAAGCGCGTTTTTCAGGCCCTGATCCTGTTATTTTAAGACAATTGGCTGCTAAAGCTGAAGAACTTATTGGTAAAGACGATGGCGCGTACAATATTCGTGATGACTGGCGTGCACGTACTAAAATGATTCGCCCGCAGTTTAACGAACAAAAAGCACGCCGCTTAGGTATTAGTAAATCTGACTTAGACAATGTATTACTAACAAGCTTATCGGGTAAACAAGTGGGCGTATATCGCGATGGCACGCAGTTGCTACCTATTATTGCACGATCTCCTGCTAACGAGCGCTTAAACGTAGAAAGCGTACACGACCTTCAAATATACAGCCCAGTACTTGGTGTATTTGTACCAGTAACCCAAGTGGTAGACGAGTTTATTGTACAGTGGGAAGACAGCCTAATAATGCGCCGCGATCGCAAACGTACAATTACGATTATGGCCGATCACGATGTATTAGGAGATGAAACCCCTGCTAAACTATTTGCACGTATTCGCGGACCAATAGAAAACATGGAATTACCGCGCGGTTACGAACTGGAATGGGGCGGCGAGTTTGAATCTTCAAGCAAGGCTCAAAAAGCAATATTTGGCTCATTACCGCTGGGTTACTTAGCGATGTTTGCAGTAACCGTATTACTTTTTAACTCGCTTAAGCAACCACTTGTGATTTGGGCAACGGTTCCGTTAGCTATTATCGGTGTAAGCGCGGGCTTGTTAGCTATGAATGCTCCGTTTAGTTTTATGGGACTACTTGGTTTATTAAGCTTAAGCGGTATGCTTATTAAAAACGGTATTGTATTAGTTGATCAAATAAATCTCGAATTAAGGGAAGGTAAATCGCCCTATGAGGCCGTGTTTGACTCTGGTGTGAGCCGTGTACGCCCAGTTGCTATGGCGGCTATAACTACTATTTTAGGTATGATCCCGCTGTTATTTGACGTGTTCTTCCAGTCAATGGCGGTAACGATTATGTTTGGTCTAGGCTTTGCTACAATTTTGACTCTAATTGTAGTGCCAGTACTTTACACGGTTATATTTAGAATTGATTACGAACCGCGTAAGTAGTTAAACATATAATCGGTTAACATTAAAAAATGCCACTGGCTCAAGGTCAGTGGCATTTTTATTTAATACCGATAAAAAAGAAAGGCTACATATTTAGTTGTTAAGAAACTAACCGCAACACTTCTTATATTTTTTGCCGCTACCACATACACAAGGTGCGTTACGCTCTGGTACTTTATCAAATACTTGTGGTGTTGACTTGCTAAGCGCAAAGTCTAGTTCGCGAATATCTTCTGGTACTTCAGCTTTAACTTCAATTGAAGCAAACAGCGAATGCTCTTCTAATATTGCTTCTATTTCTGATTGTCGTGCAACTGAGTTTACAATTAGCGTTAACGGGTGTAACTCTGTGCCTGGCTTTGCAGTACGTTTTGGTGCAAATCCATTACTGTTATTTTTACCCATTATGTCGGGCTTACCCATAAAGAAAAATTTTGACATGTTACTTCTATAACCTTTCTGCATTATTAAGACGGCGCATCTTAACAGCTTACCCTTCATATAACTAAGTGTACTTGATAATGCACAATATAAATCAGGCTTTAGCGTATATACGCCTAATATAGCGACATAATGAGGCCATTTAATGGATTTAGGCAAAATTTAAATTCGAAATATAGTAAAATTATCATAACTCAACTTAGTGCCGTTTTAGTATCTAACTCAATATTATGGAAAAGCCTTGGAAAATTTTAAAACTGCGATACTAATAGCGGGCAGCATTTTTATACTTTTTGGTTATTTACGCTTTATAACTGACGAGAATGGTAACGTGAACTTAAACAACTACCGTTTTACAGGGGGCATACTACTGGTTATTTCCGGTATGTTTGATGGCACACGCGACCTTGTTAAGCGCCTGCGCTCTAAAAACTCGTTATCGGCGATTGCTGTTTATTTAGGTATACTCTTATTTTATATTGGCTTTAGCATTTAATACCGAAACATTAAGCGCTAATTTGGGCTTTATACAAGCAACATTTTATAAGTGAATACCCTTTGACCTTTAAACAACTCTTCAACAGCGCCATATTACTCTTAGTAACAGCACCTCCGCTGGTTTTACTTGCATGGGATGAACAAGCCGACCCCGCTTTTATCCCCAACAGTATATATAACACCTTAACATTTACGTTATTTCCAATAACGGCGATAGTGTTGTCGGTTGTTTTATTAAGGCACCTATATAAAAAATACAATAATAACTTTGAATTTAAACATACAGTTAAAAATTATATTACTGAGCATGGGAAGTTCCGCAGCGCATTTATACCACTGTTTTTGCCTATTTTAATTTACTTATGGTTATGGACGTCAGTTTGTATTTCTGTGAAATTATGGGCCAATAAACACAGCAATAATATATGGCAGCAAGAGCATCAATTACTTGAAGTAGGTAGTTGCCCAACTGATTATGAGTACAGTTGTGCAACGCTAACTGTGCTTAGTTTACAGAACTACAGAAAATACACTTTTAGATGGTATTTAGATAAGAATAAATTGGTGACTTTGCAAAATAACAATATAAATTTAGTGGGCGTTACAAGCCCACTTGGCAATATAGTACAAGAAATACAGTGGTAGTAGAATACCACTTAGGTGCAGATTATTTTTTTAAGCTAAGGGTACGCCCCGAGCTAGGTTTTGACTGTGACGACTTATTCTCTTTAATACTTTTTGGCTTACCAACATACTTGGTAGAACGCTTTTGATAAGGTGCTTTACTGCGCTCATTTTTGCGCTCGCCATTAGCATTACTGCGTTCAGAGTTGCGACTTGAATTTCGCTCGCCACTTTGTTCGCCTTTATTAAAACGGCGAGGATTTTCACCCTGAAAATCACGCTTTTTAGGAGCCGACAGCATATTATTTTCTGATTGTTTATTAGCATCAAGCGAATGTTCTTGAGTTTTACCTGAGTCAGAAATCGAGTCGTTTATTTGCGCCATTTCAGTATCAGACAAATGACGCCACTGCCCTACCTTTAAACCTTTTAGTGTTACGTTCATTATACGAGTGCGCTTTAACGTCACCACTTCGTAACCTAAATATTCACACATACGGCGTATTTGGCGGTTTAAACCTTGTGTAAGTACTATTTTAAATTCTTTAGGGGCAGTTTGTGTCACTTTACACTTTTTAGTCACGGTATCTAAAATAGGCACGCCATTGGCCATTTTTGTAACAAACTGACGATTAAGCGGTTTATCAACCGTAACAACATATTCTTTTTCGTGGTTATTACCCGCACGCAAAATTTTATTAACGATATCGCCTTCGTTAGTTAAAAATATAAGCCCTTCAGAAGGTCTATCTAAACGCCCTATTGGAAATATACGTGTTGGATAGTTAACTGCGCGAATAATATTACTTTGAATTTTACTTTCGGTAGTACACGTAATACCAACGGGTTTATTGTAAGCGATATAAACGCGCTTTGGTGTGGCTTTAAGTGGCTTGCCAT
>NZ_AUTI01000121.1:0-2263 GCF_000497995.1 Pseudoalteromonas sp. TB25 | reverse complement strand
TCTTCTATGGCTAATATACCAGCGCCACGTATAGCTGCGCGAATTTCTGATTTTGTTACGCGCTGCGATTTAAGTGCAGCCGTGCAGTATTCACCATCACTCATTAAAAGCGTGGGTTCTGCTTTTATAAGCGCTGCAAATTTTGACGAGCGCACACTAAGCCATGTAATAACATATTGCAGCCCAATTAATACTACAAAGGCAAGTATGCCCTCAGCTAAAGGGACACTTTTTGAAATAATAACAGACGCTAATATAGAGCCCAGCGCAATGGTGACTATAAAGTCGAACACATTCCATTTTGAAAGCGTACGTTTACCCGATATACGCAGCCAAAAAACCAGTGCGATATAACCTAGTACGCCAATAATAAGTACGCGTATTAAACCCTGCATATCATCAAAAAACATAGTCACTCCTTTATGTGCGTTATTTTTTATATAAGTAATTGCCCGCAGTAGTTATTTAAACTCTACATGGCACTTAGTTAAATAACGATGAATAAAGTGCCCTATTTTATTTTGTTAAATGTTTTACAAACTTAATTTTGCTTTGCTCTGTACTTTGATTACGTGGTTACCCATGTTTAAAAACGAACATACATCCTACAAATAAACATAAGGGCTAAACGCTATGGCGTTATAAGTTTACTTTTTTATAGGATAGTATGATTATCAATTTAGGTACAAGTTAGCAGTTTTCTTTGCTCAATAACGTTATAAAGGGATTTATCTTGAAATTAATTAAAAAAGCGATAGTTATCGGTGCATTAATACTGGCACAAGGATGTGTTTCTTACGATTTAGTGCACGTTAAAACATATACTTCAGGGCAAAAGCCAGTCAAAGGTACAGCCGTTAAACAAATTAAGTATGGGGATGGCTTTAAATGGGTGGGTGTTATAATTTCGCCAATTATTCCTATTCCTCTTATATTACCTTATGGTCGTGAACGCACCACTACTTGGTTATCTGATAATGGTGCTAGTGTTTACACCGAAATTCAAAAAACAGAAGCCAAAGGTTATGGGTGTCTGTTTATTAGCTCAGAAATAAATGGCTGCAGCGATGAAACGACTTGGGGCGCATTAATGATAAATGATATTAAGCTTCACTAACTATTTTATACCACTCTTTTATGCTCAGGGCAGTTTAAATTTAAACTACGGTTGATTATGATAACTTAAGCATTATATCTCTATTTTCGCTTTTTAATTATTAGAAAGGATCACCATGTCTAGCTATAACGAATCTCCAGAACAAATTGAACAAGCCACACAAGGCTATGTGATGCAGCAAACTATGTTGCGTATTAAAGATCCAAAGCCGTCTTTAGAATTTTATCAAAATGTATTGGGTATGAAGCTTTTAGGTAAGTATGACTTTCCTGGTATGAAATTTACGCTTTACTTTTTAGGCTACGAACAAGAGTTGCCAGAAGGCGATGATAAGGCAAAAGCTGAATGGGTGTTTCGTCGCCCTGCGTTGATTGAGCTTACTCATAATTGGGGCACTGAAAACGACGACAGTTTTGAGGGATACCACAGTGGTAACCAAGAGCCTAAAGGCTTTGGCCATATTGGTATTAGCGTACCGGATGTTTACGAAGCCTGTGAGCGCTTTGCAAAATACGATGTTGAGTTTGTTAAAAAACCAGATGATGGTTCAATGAAAGGCTTAGCCTTTATTAAAGATCCTGACGGCTACTGGATTGAAATACTCTCTGCTGAGGGAATTACCGAGATTATCCTTTCTCAGTAATAATTATTTCTCTATACAAAAAATATTACACATAAAAAGCCTGCATTAGCAGGCTTTTTTATGTGTAATATTTATGCGTTATTTACGTAGTGCGTCGATTCGTGCATCAAGCGGTGGGTGCGATGACAACAGTTCAGCCATCCCTTTGCCACTTGCAATACCAAAGGCCATCATTGAACCTTCTAATTGCGACGGATGATTTTGCTTTAATCGCTCAAGGGCTGATCGCATTTTATCGGCACCAACTAGTTTTGCTGCGCCGCTGTCGGCTGCAAACTCACGTTTACGGCTGTAACTTGCAACCACTATGCTTGCTAGTACACCAAATAATACTTGGAATAACATATCGAATAAAAAGTATGTCCAGCTACTGCCGCCCTCTTCTTCATCGCTATTAATAAAGTTATCTACAATGCCTGCCAGTACTTTTGCGGCAAATATTACAAAGGTATTTACCACGCCTTGTATTAGCGTAAGCGTTACCATGTCGCCGTTAGCCACGT
>NZ_AUTI01000120.1:0-9712 GCF_000497995.1 Pseudoalteromonas sp. TB25 | reverse complement strand
CTGCTCACTAATAATATCTTCGGCTTGTTGCGCCTCAGTGATTAAACCAACGGCTATTACAGGCATTTTAACAACGTTTTTTATCGCTGTTGCAAATGGCACCTGAAAATTAGGTTTTACTGGTATTTGTTGCTCAGGGCTTAAACCCGCCGTACTTACATGAATAAAATCACAGCCGAGTTCATCAAGCGCTTTACTAAGCACTATCGATTGCTCTAAATCCCAGCCGCCTTCAACCCAATCGGTTGCCGAGATACGCACACCCACTGCTTTTTCACTTGGGAATACCGCGCGTACTGCTTTAAATACCTCAAGCAATAAGCGCATTCTGTTTTCTAGGCTACCACCGTAGTTGTCATCGCGCTTGTTTGAAAGTGGCGACAAAAACTGGTGTAACAGGTAACCGTGCGCACCATGTAGCTCGATTAAATCAAGGCCGAGTTCATCAGCGCGTTTAGCTGCACTGACAAAGTCTTTAATTAGTGAGTCAATATCGGATTGGCTCATTGCTTTTGGTACTGGGCTGTTAGCGTCATACGCAATTGCCGAAGGGGCGAGCGTTTGCCAGCCATTAACATCATCAGGTGCAATGGCATCGCCACCGTCCCATGGTTTTTCAGTTGATGCTTTGCGCCCAGCATGCGCTAACTGAATACCAATAGGCATAGGGCTGTATTGCCTTACTGCTTTTAGGCTTTTGTCTAGGGCTTGCTGGGTTTCGTTATTCCAAAGCCCTAAATCGCCATAGCTAATACGCCCTTCTGGGTTTACTGCTGTTGCTTCTAAAATAAGTAATCCTGCACCACTTAAACTCAATTGGCCCAAATGAATAGTATGCCAATCGCTAGCAGCGCCATTGTTTGCTGAATACTGGCACATGGGTGCAATAATAATACGGTTATCTAACGTTACTTGCCCAAGTGATAAAGGCGAAAATAGTTGGCTCATTGTTAATCCTTGAAAACACGCACAAAAAAGTGCTGACAAAACAAAAAAAAGAATACGAAGCGGCAATCAAGCACGCTCACTCAATAACTTACACAGTTACTTATAATTCCGACTTAACACTCTTAATGGGGATAAAAATATACTTTAATAGTGCTGATAAAAGCATAATTAATAACATTATAAACTATCAATTTTAATGTAATAATTTGTTTAACGAGCACATCATAAAGCCATTTTTAAAAAATGAATGACTATTTACCTTTAAACAAGAGTGCGATTTTTAACCTGGCTGTACCTAATAGGACTAAGCTATTGCTTATATTGCCTATTAACTAAATACCCCCCCCCACAAACAAAATATATTTATTCTATAAAAGTGAATTAAAATTCAATTTAAATATTCCAAGCTACTTCACTCCCTGATAAACTGCTTAACTTAATTTACTAATGTAAAACATTTGAACCGGGGATCACTTTTTATGTTTAAACCAAGCTTGTTAACCTTGGCTATTTCGAGCGCTGTTTCTAGCGTATTTTTATTGCCTAATGCCGCACTTGCTCAAGAAGAAGTTGCAGCTAAAAACAAATCACTCGAAGTAATCGAAGTTACAGCAACAAGGCGCAGCGGCTCTGTGCAAAATGCACCGCTAAATATTACAGCCCTTGATGCAGATATTATGAAAGATCAAAATATCAATGAGCTTGCCGATGTAGCGCGCTGGGTACCTGGTTTAACAATTACCGATCAAGGTGGTCGATCAGGCTCGCCTATTATTGTTCGTGGTTTAAATACCAATTCATCTGGTCCATCATCAGATGGCGGCACGGTATCTACTTACATTAACGAAATTCCGGTTTCGGTAGATATGCGCCTTGTAGATATTGAGCGTGTTGAAGTATTAATTGGGCCACAAGGCACCCTTTATGGTGCAGGCACATTAGGCGGTGCAATTCGCTACATGCTTAAACAGCCTGAGCTTGATTTTACATCGCTTGAAGTTTACGGCGACCTGTTTCAAACAAAAGAAAGTGACTCTTTAGGTGGCGAAGGCGGTTTTATATTTAACCTTCCTATTATCGAAGATAAATTAGCGGTACGCGCCAGCTTAAATGTATATGAAGATCCGGGTTTTATCGATTACGGCTATGTAGTACGTGAACCTAGCGTATCGTTGCCAGATCCAGATTGGAGCGATAGCTCAGCAGTTAATAACAACCTTAAAAATGTAAAAGACGCCAACGGCGAAACCACCACAACAGGTCGTATTTCCGTACGCTTTAAACCAAATGAATCGTTTGAAGGTACGCTTAACTACTTTTACCAAAACCAAGACAGCGAAGGCCGCTCGATTGTTCATTACAACAGCCTTAATGCAAATAACGGTTTAAGCGATGTAATAGGTAAATACGAATCGGCTTATCGCTTTGAAGAACCTCGCGAGAAAAAAGATCAATTACTAAGCCTCGAACTAAAAGCCGACCTAGGTTTTGCAGAGCTAGTATCGGCAACCGGTATTTCAAGCTTTGATGCCGACGGTCAACGCGATCAAACAGACTTACTAATTCGTCTTGATTACGGTTATGAAGAGTTTCCTTCGTTTTCAACGTTTACCCGTGAAATTGACGAAGAAGATACCTTTACTCAAGAAATTCGCTTAGTGTCGCAAGGCGACAGCGACTTTAACTGGATTGTGGGTGGCTTTTACAACAAAACAGAAACCGAAGCATCAAGCCGAGAGTTTACCCCTGGGTTTGACCAATTCGCTATCGATAACTTTGGTGGCGAGCAGCTAAGACCTGACTCATTAGAATACTTAGAGCTTACAAAAAGTACCGTCACTGAGTCTGCACTATTTGGTGAAGTTGGCTACCAAGTTACCGACAAATTAGATGTGACCATTGGTGCCCGTTTTTACAAATACGATATAGAGTCGCAAGCGGCTTTTGACTTCCCGCTAGCAAATACATTATATGGTGGAGTAGATCCTGATGTAACCACCGTTGCATACGAAAAAGACGAAGCAGGCGATAACGGTAACTTATTTAAATTTAATGCTAAATACCAGTTCACTGACTCAGTAATGGGTTATGTAACAGTAAGTGAAGGCTTTAGAATTGGTGGTTCAAACGGTTTAGTGTCTTGTCCTGATCCAATTGTTGAGGATCAACAAACAGGTTGTGGTAAACCTGACGAATTATTATATGAAGCCGACACCACAACAAACTACGAGCTAGGCTTTAAAAGTACATGGTTTAGAAGCCAACTACACTTTAACGCCGCGTTATTTAACGTAGATTGGGATGATGCACAAATTACGGGCGCTACAGATATAGGTCAATTAACGTACCTTTCAAACGCAGGCAGCGCAAATGCAAAAGGGATTGAAATTTCAACCCGTGCGATTTTATCTGACTCGTTTTCAGTTTATGCAACTTATGCCTACACAAAAGCAGAGCTAACATCAGACGCACCATTTTTGTTTAACGCCGATGGCACCGGTGGCGCAGAAGACGGCGACCGTTTACCTGGTTCACCTGAAAACCAATTTTCGATGGGTGTAAACTATCAAACAGACGTATTTTACGACAAAACACTCGATATTAACTACGGTTTAACCGCGCAAAGCGACGTGCTTTCAAGAGTTGGGCTTCGTGATAACGGCGAAACACTACCAGGTTACAGCTTAAGTAATATATCAGCTAAATTAACAGCTGATGCATGGTCAACGACCCTATATGTTGATAACCTATTCAACAAATACGCAGTTACGTCAGTTCGTCGTTCAGATGCCGATATAACATCAGCTAATGGCGCCGATATACAACGTAACTACGGCCATTACATTAATCGCCCGCTAACGGTAGGTGTTAAATTTAACTACAAATTTGAAATATAATTTAAGCGACTTTTAAACAGTCTCACTTTTTAAACACTGTTTTAAGGCTCAAATTTATTTGAGCCTTTTTATTTTCTTTTACAAAATAATTACCAAAAACCATGCAGCCAAATTTAAAGCAACTTCATCAAAGCGCAATACACTCCCTAAACCAAGGTAAAATAGAGCAAGCACACAAAGCCCTAGTGGAGTTAGTGACACTCAAACCAGACTTTGCTGATGGGTATTTTTTGCTGGCAATGGTTAATTTAACTGTTGGGCAAATACACAAAGCAATAAAGCTCATCGAAAAAGCCCTTACCCTTGGCCAAAGTATTGAATACACCGCGCAACTTGCTAAATGTTACGCACTTACTGGCGAATTACAAAAAGCAAAAAATACCGCACTATCGGTGCCATTAAAGCAAATAACTAAAGCACTTGATGCCGACACACTCGGCGTTGCACTTACTCAAGCAGGCATTCACGAACACGCACTTAACTACTTTGAGTGCGCTATTAAACTGGCTACAGCAGCTAACAAAGCTCAACCACCGTTTTATTATAACTACGGCGTAAGCGCTAAATTTTTAGGACTATTTGATAAAGCCCAACACGCTTTTGAAAATGCCATAGCGCTTAACCCGCTGCACCACCAAAGTCATTTTGCATTAAGTGATTTAACTAAAGTAAGTAAGCAAAATAACCATATTGAGCGCTTAAAAAATGTATTTGAGCAAGTAACACACCCCGATGCAAAACTGCATATAGGCCATGCTTTAGCAAAAGAGTATCAAGACCTTGGTGAATTTTCAGAGGCTTTTAACGCGTTAGAGCAAGGTAAAGTAGCAAAACGTACTGTGCAGCCATTTGATCATAAAAGCTCAACTGAGTTGTTTGAACATATTAAACTCTTAAGTGAACAACACACACAAGCGCTAACACAAGGTAACCCAACGGCCGAACCTATTTTTGTATTAGGCATGCCCCGCTCTGGCACCACATTAGTTGAGCGTATTTTATCGAGCCACAGCGACGTGCAATCAGCCGGTGAATTACAAGACTTTGGCCTAAGCGTTAAAAAGCTAAGCCAAACACAAACACCTCACGTGCTCGACACTCAAACGCTCAGTAAAGCCTACGAGCTTGATTTTAATCAGCTTGGGTCAACCTATTTAAACGCAACACGCGTAATAACAGGCAGCCATAAGCACTTTATAGATAAACTCCCGTTTAACTTTTTTTATATCGACTTAATTACCAAAGCCCTGCCAAACGCTAAAATTATTTGCATGCTACGCGACCCAATGGACACCTGCATTGGTAACTATCGCCAGTTATTTACTATAAATAACCCCTACTACGCGTACTCGCTCGATTTACTCGACACTGCCAAATTTTACAGCCGCTTTTACAAACTCATGCAGCACTTTAGCGCCCTGCATAGCAATATAAAATTAGTAAAATACGAAGAACTAGTCGCCCAGCCCGAGCAGCAAATAAAAGAGCTAGTTAGCTTTTGTAATTTAGAGTGGCAAGCACAGTGTATAGACTTTCACTTAAACACCTCACCGGTCTCTACTGCAAGTAAAGTGCAAGTACGCCAACCACTTAACAACAAAGCAATTGGGCGCTGGAAAGCATTTAAGCCCCATACTGATAAAGCAGTGGAGTACCTTTTAAAACAAGGTATTAGTATTGAGTAAACGCTTTATTTTACCGGTGAGAGACGCCAAATAAGAGGCTTTGTGTACGTGTAGGTCGGATAAGCGAAGCGCCATCCGACACAGTAAAATACCTTGCCAATTATTATCTACATTTTATGTTGTGGAGTGGCGGAGAATGCCAACAGCAGATATTACCTTTCAAGGCCTTTGAGTGGGACTGCTAAGCCATGTGAACTCACACACCATTGCAGTCATTGAGGTTTAAGTTAAAGAGCCAATAAAACTAACACTTCACTTTGTCATCCATTGCTCTACTATGTATAACCAAAATCAGGATGAAATAAGGCCATACATTTCTGTTATTATGAAAAATCTATTATCCATTCGTTCTTATAGCACAAAACCAACCCGTCACTCACATCACTTTAATCAATTGGTTTTACCTTTACGTGGTGTCATAAATATATGCGTTGGTGATTTCAATGGTAAAGTTGCGCCAAGTGAATGTGTTGTAGTTAAAGCCAATGAAGAGCACTTGTTCACTGCAGATACTGAAGCTAGATTTGTAGTTGTGGACATGAAAAACCTACCCCTAAATATTTCATCTTCTCACTGTATTGTTTTTGCAATTAACTCATCCCTTAAAAGTTACTTAACCTTTATCGAAAACCAATTAGAAAATAAAGTTAATGCTCAATTAGAACAGGCGATGTTTGAAATGTTCAGTTTACTGCTTGCAGAGCAACCTTTATTGCCAAAAGTAGATAACCGTATTGGTACAGCAATATCCTTCATAGAGCAAAATATTGCAGAGCAACTTCACATTAAACGCCTGGCTGAATCTGCTTTTCTAAGCGAAACGCAGTTTAAGAAACTATTTAAGCAACAAACAAATATGACTGTGATGAAATACGTAACCAAACTTCGTATGGAAAAAGCGCAAGCTTTACTAACACACACAGATTATCCACTATCAATCATTGGTGAAAAAGTAGGCTACAAAGAGCCGTCAGCCTTTAGCCGAAAGTTTTCACAATTCTTTGGCCTACCACCTAATAAATTCAAAAAGTAAACTTAGTCTTTATTGTCAACGATAGCGTCTTAATTGTTAAAAACTCCTTTCATCATTAGCATACAATTTCTGTATTGAAATAATAAAAAACAGGTATCACTATGCAAAGTCATCACGGAAGTTTTAAAGGTGTAATTGCTATCATTATTGCTAGTTTTTTGTGGGGAACAACAGGCACCGCAGCAAGCTATTCCCCTGATGTGAGTTCGTTTGCAATTGGTGCATTCTCTATGGGAATAGGGGGAGTGCTACTTGTTATTACAGCACGAAAAACGTTATTTATAGATTATAAGCTCATGATTTCACAGCCTAAGGTATTACTTTTAGGTGCCGCTTCTGTCGCTATCTATCCATTAGCATTTTATACTTCAATGCGTTTATCAGGTGTTGCAATTGGCACTGTAGTTTCAATTGCTACGGCACCTTTTTTTGCTGCAATCCTTGAAAGCCTAATTAGTAAAAAAAATATATCACTGGAATGGGTACTGAGTTTTGTTATTGGAGCTATAGGTATTACTTTATTAACGTTAGGTAGAGATCAGAGTAATGATCCTTCATACAGTATTAATCAACAGAGCCTGGGTATTCTTTTGGGGTGTATTGCTGGATTAACCTATGCAGGTTATTCATGGGCAGCAAGGAGTTTAATTGAAAGTGGAGTTCATTCGAAATCGTCAATGTCAGGACTGTTTGGTTGTGCTGCTTTATTGTTACTCCCTTCATTATGGTTTACAGGTGATAACTTATTTTCAAGCGCAACCAATGCATTGGTATCTTTGTATATGGCAGTAATTCCAATGTTTTTAGGATACTTATTATTTGGTTTTGGCTTGAATTATATAAATGCAAGTAAAGCGACATTAATTACCTTAATAGAACCATTAGTTGCAACTTTTTTAGCCGTTTTCGTTATTGGTGAAAGGTTTAAGATAATTGGTTGGATAGGTGTGGCTTTGGTATCACTATGCCTATTAATGCAAACCATCAAACCTCAAAAGCAATTAAGAGTACCTATTAAATCTATGTAGCTTAAGAGCATTGACAATGCTTTTAAAAGCTTACCATAGGGTATAATTCATTTATATAAAGTAAAAAACATGAACGCTCGTAACGAACGTTCATAAAATGTAATAACCAAGGAGACGAGTATTGACTTCATACATCATAATTTCTCACAGTCTGCCTCACGCTCACAGCCGAACTTCGCTAAAGTGCCATTTATAGTATTTGAATTTAGGTCTAGATTGATGATCGTAAATGCCAGCATAGCGGTTGTTCAAGTATTTATATTTAGATGACTTATTTGTATCCCCCCTAATCTCTGCCATATTAGAAAGTTACTGGTTAAGATTAGGTTTTTGTATCGCTGATAAAGATGCATATCATGTTCATCACTCTTCTTTATCCAGCAACTCCATTAATCCAACCAGTGCAGCGAAAAGTACAGCCCCTACAGGCCAAATTATCCAAGTTACGCCCCAATCCATAGTCCATAAGCTCCAACCAAGAAAGATAGCGATTAGCAAAGGCCAGTAGAATGCAGCGAGTTTTTCAGCACGTTTTACACGTCTACTCTTTACGGTATCTAGAGGCCCATCTTTTAGAATATTGTTATAAGCCTCGTATTTAGCCGCAACAGGAGACACAATGTATATCCCAGCGGCTATGATGAGCATAAGTACAATTAGCATCATTAGAGTTATACTTGGGCCTCTGAAAAGCATACTAGCAAACATAAGAGGTGCAAAACTGATAATGAACATAAATATACCCAACGATAATCTTCGATTATAGGTAGGTCTGAACTTTGTTAATTTTTCATTGAAAACACCATGTACACCATAGGCTAATTCAAATGCTTCATTATCTATTACCGCTATATCGCTTTCATATTGGTTGGCTCTGAGAAAAAAATTTATTCCCATAGAGACTATAACTACAATACACACAACTCCTATCGCTGCTGCGATATTGCCTGTCAGGTTCAATCGATTGGTTTCAGCCATTGCCAAGAAGAAAAACAAAGGTACTACTGAGCATAAACAAAGTATAACTCCTTTAGTGATTAAGGCTGACACTTCCATCTTATTTTCAATATATTTTGCTGCTTGTTCTAAACTAATTTGAATGATATCAGGCTTTTTATTTTCATCATGAGAATCAAAAGCTTCATTCTCATCTCTTAGTAGAAAGTCAGTAGACACGTCAAAAAGCTCCGCCAATATAATTATCCTATTTAAATCAGGTATGCTATTAGTGCTTTCCCACTTAGACACTGACTGCCTAGAAACATTCATCTTTTCAGCCAATTCTTCCTGCGACCAACCAACTTGTTTTCTTAATCTGACAATCTTTTCTGCTAAAATCATAAAGTTCATTCCTTCATTTGTTGTTGAGCGGTAAGCATAGAAAGTCAGGTAGTTGCAGACCAGCAAGTCAAGTTGTTAATTTGTCAACCAGCGGTTGCAATTAGGCTAAACAGCTAAATTTAAACATTTTATTTGGTGCTAGCAAGTTAGTTTTTCATTTTGAGAGTCGAACCAAATCAGACATCCTAAATATAACTAAGCTGTCAATCTATGGCAAAATTTCCCCATCAGACAGGTCTTCCAGCCCAAAAGCTTTAAAGGTGCCCGTTTGATCCAATTTTGTCACTCGTTTAGGGAAGAGTTTAGTGTTTAATTGCTAAAATCACCTATATCATAACTAGGGCATCCATAGTTAAACCACCTCAAAAAAAGAATGTTAGGAATGGGTCAATTTTGTTGGCTAACGGTTGCTCGATTTAAGTTGTTAATTTACATTATTATTGATAATTTTCAGTAATTTGACATGATTAATTCATTAGAAATCTGTGTGAAAATTAAATGCTAGCGTCTTATATACTCACAAAGCGATCTTGAAACCGAATTCATTACTGACTGCTTTAGGCTCAAATGAACATCAAGTGATGGAAGTTCAAAGGCAGCAACGAGCTTACACTAGCCCCTCAAACATGCAGTATATATTGGTTTGAATTACCAATAATCTGTTTATTCTTTTACAAAAACTAATGTCAGCTTTCGGCTAATAGTTAGCTTTAGTAAAGCAGGTTCGAACGTCAGCTATAGAGAAAAATGGATTCCAGTTACAAGATGCTTGAGCGGCTG